>JAWOIR010000354.1:0-10286 GCA_046484545.1 Anaerolineales bacterium | reverse complement strand
TCACAGATTGCCTTTCAAAAACCGCCGCCATGTCCCCATCTCCCTACGATTTCTTCCTTGATAATCTCGACAACTGCCTCGCCAGGGGGCGGGGATTTTCGTTGTTTAATGCGGATGAGGCGCAGGTCAGGGATTTTCTTGACCACTGCCGGGGGCGCGGAATGCACCCGGTCATTGCGCGGCTCTCCTCGGCAGAGGACCTCGAGCGCGATTTCGCCGGGGTTGACGGGTTCGCCGTCATCGCCCAGGATTTGCCGCAGGCCGAGTTCCTGGCGGCGGCCTCGGCCCTGGCCGACCGGGTCATCTTCCCGCTCTGGTTCCGGCAAACGCCGATATGTTTTTTCTCCCGTCTCGGACGCGGGGAGTACCCGGAGAAAATCGCCGACGGGAGCATCCTGCACAAAGATTACGGCGCGGTCATCAATGCGCTGCTGCATGAACAAATCCTGGCCCTGCTGGAACGGGTCAATATCGAATTTGCCGCGCCGGAATTCCTGGCCTTCGGAGCAGACAAACGCCCGCTGACGCCCATCGAGCAAATTTTCCAGGGCGCGCTGATAGCCCATCGCATCCCGCACCAGGCCCAGGTGAAGTTGGGACGTTTTACCGTCGATTTCCTGGTCGAGAGCGGGAACGGGGGCAAGGTCATCGTCGAATGCGATGGCAAAGGCTATCACCATCCGCCCAAAGACCAGGCGCGCGACAAAATCCTGTCGGCTCAGGGACATCCCATCCTGCGCTTTACCGGCTCCGACATCTTCCACGACATCGAGGGCTGCATCGCCCACCTGAAGAAATCCCTGGGGCGCAAACGCCCCTCGGCCTACATGCTGGATAGTGAACTGGACGAAAGCCAGCAGCGCGCCGTCCAGTGCGTGAACGGCCCCATTCGTGTGCTGGCCCCTGCCGGGTCTGGCAAGACCAAGACGCTCATCAACCGTATCCTCTACCTGCTCAACCAGGGCATCCCCGCCGCGAAAATTCTGGCCCTGGCCTTCAACAAAAAAGCCCGCGACGAAATGCAGGACCGACTGGAGCGCAAAAACGTGAGCGGAATCGAAGTACGCACCTTCCACTCGCTTGGTTATGAAATTGTGCGCGAGGGTCTGGGTTGGACCTTCAACGAATCGCACCGCCAGACCACCCGCGACCTGATGAGTGCCGCCGTCCGCCAGCACGTCGAACTGCCATCCCGCCGCAACGCCGACCCGCTGGACGCCTTTCTCGACGCCCTCAGCCGCGCCAAGATGGAACTGCCGCCGCTGGCAAGCATGACGGTCGAGTTTGGCGAGCAACTTTATCCCTTTGAGCCAATCTTCAACACCTACCTGAAAAAACAGACCGCAGCCAATCACTTCGATTTCGACGACATGATTTATCTGGCAATTCGCGTCCTGCTCAAAAACACCGCCCTGCGCCATGACTTCCAGTCGAAATTCGAGTTCGTACTCGTGGACGAATTTCAGGACTTGAACCAGGCCCAACTGCTCCTGCTGCAAATTCTCGGCCTGCCTGAAAACAACATCTTTGCCGTCGGCGATGACGACCAGATGATTTACGGTTTTCGCGGTGCGGAAGTGCGTCACATCGTGCAATTTGACAAACGCTTCTCAATTTCCGAAAGCCACGCCCTGAACACCAATTACCGCTCCAGCCGGATGGTCGTTCGTCACACCGGCTGGCTGATTGACCACAACAAAGACCGCGTGCCGAAGGACATCCGCCCCAGGCCTGGCGCACAAACCGGACGATTCGATGTCAGTGGGCGCGCCAGCCTGCTCGAACAGGCCCGCTTCGCCGCCGCCTGGATTGCCAGACACCGCAAACAAACCGGGGCCGACTGGCGCGATTACGCGATTCTCTACCGCTACAATGCCTACCAATTCCCTCTCGCGGTCATGCTTGACAAACTGGGGATTCCGCACGCCTCGGTCTCCGGCCAGGGACTGTTCAAGAGCGCCCCCGGACGGGATGTTTGCGCAATTTTGCAGGTGATTTTGTCACCGCTCGAAGCCTCTCCCGCCGACTTCGAGCGCATCCTGAAACGCCCCAACAAATACCTGACCAACCAACTGATTGCCCAGGCCCGCGACTGGGAGTCCTTCATCCACCTGCCCGAAAGTCCCGGCCTGCGCGAGTGGGAACAGAAGACGCTGACAGACTTTGTCGCAAAAATCGAGCGCATCGCCAGGCGGGTAGGCAACGAGGGGCGGGATGCTATCCCGCAAAAAATAAAGGGCAATAACGTCCCGCCGGATATAGCGCGAGATGCTATCCCGCGCCACGAAGATGTCATTTCGGCGGCAGAATGCTTGCAGGCCGTCAAAATCGAGTTCGGGCTGGTGGAATTCTACAGCGACCAATCCCGCAAAAGCAACGACCTCGACCAGGCCGGAGACTCGCTCTATCTCGATGTCATCCTGTCCCTGGCTGAGGACTTCCCCAGCGCCGATGATTTTAACCGCTACCTCCGCGCCGCACTGGACGACGAAACGCAGGATTCCGCCGGGGATGCCGATGAAAGCCCCAAAACGGACAAAGTCTTCCTCAGCACCATCCACAAAGCCAAAGGCAAGGAATTCAGCAATGTGGTCTATTTTGACCTGAGCCAGCCCGATACGCGCATCGTGCAGGAAGAGGAGGAGCGGCGGGTGGTTTATGTCGGCGCAACCCGGCCCAAAGACGACCTGCTGATTACCTTCATGGAATCAAAGCCCTCACCATTCCTGAACGAAATCGCCCTCAATCCGGAACTCACAGCGCTGACCTTCGAGCAACTGGAGCGCGAACTCGCCAAATCACGGCGTAGCCTTGAGCGAGAAAATCAACATCTGGCACGACTGGCCGTCCGCCGTGAAAAAGCCGCTGATGAGTGTCAACGGCTCATCGCCGAGAAACCCGCCGATTACCCCGGCTGGCTGGGCGACCTGGCCTGGAAATTCCAGGACTGGCGCATTTCCCAGGCTCAGCAAAGCCTTGATAAAATAGACTCACAAATCGACACCCAGCGCGTGGAACGAATCGCTCCCATCAATGAAAGAATCTCTGACCTGGAAGAAGAGATTCGGCTGCGAAGCGCGCTGGGACTGAAACCGAAAACCGGTTCAACAGGAGTGTAAATCCGATGAAAAAACACAATTACCTCTCATCACTGGCTGTGATACTCACAGTCATCTTGTTTGTTAGCGCCTGCGCCCCCTCGCCCGTGGAGGTCCCCACCCAGGACATCGCCCCCATGTTGACCGAAATTGCCGAAGCCCTGGTCGAGGAACTTCCCGAAAACACCCCGGTCAGTGACCCGACAGCCACACCGGAATTACTCGAAGCCGCGCCCCCTGAGGAAGAAACCGCGGAAGCCGCCGAGCCGACAGAAGAAGCCACACCCACTGAAACATCCACCCCGACCGTCACCCCGGCGTCCGGGCCAACCGCAGCCCCTGGCTTCCGCGTGCTGCTCGAAGATGACTTTTCTTCCACTGTGTTATGGTACACCAACGAAGATGACAAATTCAGTTTCACATACAAGGATGACGGTTACGCCATCGAAGTAAATATCTTGAACTCCTGGATTTGGAGCCGCCGCGGCCCGGACGACCTGTCCGATGTGCGCCTGGAAGTGGATGCCAGGCATAACAGCGGCCCCAAAAACGGCTATTACGGCGTTTTTTGCCGCTTTGTGGATGAAGGCAACTACTATGCCCTGGCCGTTTCCGAAGAGGGTGAATACGTCATTGCCAAGAGAAAAGACCGCGAATTCGAGTTCCTGGCCCAGGGCAAAGATGAAAATAACATCATCAAAACCGACGGGACAGTCAACCGCGTCACCGGCGATTGCCTGGGCAGGCAACTGACTCTGACAGTCAATGGTACGCAATTGCTGCAAGTCGAGGATTCTGACTTTGCCAGCGGGGCCAGCGGGGCCATCGCCGCCAGCCGTCTGACGCCCGGGTTCGAGGCCCTTTTTACCTTTTACCGCCTGTCTGTCCGCGCTACACCGTAAGGATTCTCTAATATTTTTCGTGAAAAAGGCCGAATTTTGGGGTGTGAGCGTGTACGCGCTCACACCCCAAAATTCGGAGACTAATTGCGGGAATCTTCTCAAAGAGCCAAAACTCCAATTTCGTTTTGCCCAATAATAGACTAAAATCACTCCATGAACATCGAAACACGCTATAACCAAGCCCTTGATTATCTCTATAGTTATATCGACTATAGCCTGACCAAAACCAGCGAAATGGCCAGGGCAGAATTCAACCTTAACCGCATGGAAGTCCTGCTGGAAAAACTGGGCAACCCGCACCTGGCCTACCCGGTCATCCATGTGACCGGCTCGAAAGGCAAAGGCTCCGTGTGCGCCCTGTGCGCCTCGGCCCTGCAAGCGGGCGGCTACAAAACCGGACTGTACACCTCACCACACCTGTTCGAATACACCGAAAGAATCCAGGTGAACGGGCAGGCCATCAGCCAGGAAGAACTGGCTGACCTGGTGGAAGAAATGAAGCCTGCGATTGAAAGCGTCCCCAAGCTGACCACCTTTGAAATCACCACCGCATTGGGATTCTTGTACTTTGCCCGCCAGGGCTGTACGGCAGCCGTCATCGAAGTTGGATTGGGTGGCCGGCTGGACGCGACCAACATAGTGCATCCCAGGGTTGCAGCCATTACGTCCATTTCTTACGACCACACAGCCATATTGGGCGAAACCCTGGCCCTGATTGCCGGGGAGAAGGCCGGGATTATCAAGCCAAACTGTCCCGTTGTCAGCGCGCCGCAAAAACCGGAAGCCCTTGCAGTGCTGGAAAAAATAGCAGCAGAACGCTCCGCGC
The DNA here is from genome assembly GCA_046484545.1 of Anaerolineales bacterium. Taxonomy (GTDB): domain Bacteria; phylum Chloroflexota; class Anaerolineae; order Anaerolineales; family Villigracilaceae; genus UBA8950. The sequence continues at coordinate 5,460 of JAWOIR010000354.1, read as the reverse complement.
CCCTGACCCTTGTCGAGCGCGAATTACACATCACCCCACTGACAAACTCGCTCAGCGGACAAACTTTCCAGATTAGCAGCCCTTCGATTCCAAAACTGACCCTGTCGATTCCGCTCCTGGGGTCACACCAAATCAAAAACGCCGCCACCGCCTTCGCCGCGCTGGAGGCTTCGGGCCTGGAACTTTCATATTCGGCCATTCAGAATGGTTTTTATCAGGTAAAATGGCCTGCCCGCTTTGAAGTTGTCCACCAGAAACCACCGGTTGTTTTCGATTCGGCCCACAACCAGGATTCATTTGCCCAACTGCGCGCCGCCCTGGATATATACTTCCCCGGCCGCCCGCTCTATCTGATTTTCGGCGTGTCGGAAGATAAGATGATGGGTGGTATGCTTAAAGAAATCAAGCCCCGGGTGACAAAATTAATCGCCACGCGTTCCGACCATCCGCGTGCCCTGGAAGTGGAAAAAATTGTCGAAGCAGCAAACAAGGCCGGGATTGAAAGTGAAGCGGCGCCCCTCGTCGAAGCGGCCCTGGCCCGGGCCCTGGAACTAGCCGGGGATACGGGCGTGGTGCTTTCTGCCGGGTCGCTTTTTGTCACCGCCTGCGTGATGAAAGTCTGGCAAAATCTTAATGATAACGAGGCTGTATGAATAACGATTGGGACGACGAAGAAGAAGATTTTGACATTGCTTTAAGCCAACGAACTGAAGAACTGTACCGCGTGCCAAACCGCACCCCGGATGAGAAGGGCGTCATCGAGGCGATGGCCCTTCCCATGCGGGATATGGTCGTTTTTCCGCGCATGGTTTCGCCGGTCTTTGTGGATAACGATGCCGCAATTGCCACCCTGCAATCAGCGCACGAACACGACCAGACCGTAATTGGGATTGTGCAGAAAGACCCGGATACCGAAAAGCCTAAGACGATTGACTTCCTGCCAGTCGGCACCGAGATGGCGGTCGGACGTTTGCTCTCGATGCCGGATGGGGCCAGTTCAGCCCTGGTGCAGGGGCGGCGGCGGGTGGAGATACTTGAGTTTACACGCATTACACCGGTCATCAAGGTACGCGCGCGAGTGATTGAGGAAAGCGAAGAAGTTGACAAGAAAACCCGCGCCCTGATGCGTTCGGCCCTCAACCTGTTCGACCGGGTGGTGGAACTGAACCGCTCCATCCCGGAGGAAGCCCACCTCTTCGCTCTCAACATCAAGGAGCCGGGCTGGCTGGCCGATATGCTGGCGACCGCCCTGCTGCTCGATTTCGAGGAGCGCCAAGCCTTGCTGTTGATGCGCGACCCCAAAGCGCGGCTCGAACGCCTGAACGAACTGCTGGCCGCCGAAGTGGACGTACTCGAACTGGAGGACGAAATCCACACCCGCGTGCAGAGCGAGGTGGACAAGAGCCAGCGCGAGTTTTACCTGCGCGAACAGATGAAAGCCATCCAGACCGAGTTGGGCGAGGGCGACATATGGACGCGCGACGTGAGCGAACTGCGCCAGAAAATAGAGGAATCTAAACTGCCTGAGGAAGCCAAAAAGGTCGGGCTGAAGGAACTCGAACGCCTGAACCAGATGCCGCCGATGGCCCCCGAAGTAGGTATCATCCGCACCTACATCGAATGGCTGCTCGACCTGCCCTGGGGTGTGCGCACCGACGACAACCTGGACGTGAGCAACGCCGCCAAAATTCTCGACCGCGACCATTACGGCCTGCAAAAAGCCAAAGACCGCATCCTGGAATTTATCGCGGTGCGTTCGCTCAAACCCAAGAAAGAGCGCCAGCCCATCCTGTGCTTCGCCGGGCCTCCCGGCACGGGCAAGACCTCGCTGGGGCGTTCGATTGCCGAAGCCCTGGGACGCAATTTTGTGCGCGTTTCGCTGGGCGGCGTACGCGACGAGGCCGAAATTCGCGGCCACCGCCGGACATATATCGGCGCGCTGCCAGGGCGCATCATCCAAACCATGAAACGGGCCGGAAGTGAAAATCCGCTCTTCATGCTCGATGAAATCGACAAACTCGGCTCCGACTTCCGCGGCGACCCGTCTTCGGCCCTGCTGGAAGTGCTCGACCCGGAGCAAAACAACTCCTTTAGCGACCACTACCTCGAAATCGCCTTCGATTTGTCGAAGGTCATGTTCGTGACCACCGCTAACCACCTGGGCGCAATTCCGCCCGCGCTGCTTGACCGCATGGAAGTCATCGAATTTCCCGGTTATATTGAGGAAGAAAAGATGGCAATCGCCGACCGCTACCTGATTCCGCGCCAGATGGAAGAGAATGGCATGGACGAGAGCGGCCTGCGCTTCTCGGCAGCAGCCATGCAGCGCATCATCCGCGAATATACCTATGAGGCCGGCGTCCGCAACATGGAGCGCGAAATTGGGCGCGTCATCCGTAAAGTGGCGCGGCTCAAGGCTGAGAAGAAAGATTTCCCGACCCTGGTCACGCCGGGGATGATTGAAAAGTTCCTCGGCCCGCCGGAATACTTCCTGAGCGAGGCCGAGCGACAGGACGAAGTCGGCGTTGCCACCGGCCTGGCCTGGACCGAGAACGGCGGCGAAATCATGGCCATCGAGGTCGCCTTGCTGGAAGGCAAAGGCTCGCTGCAAATCACCGGACAGGTCGGCGAAGTCATGCAGGAAAGCGCCCAGGCTGCGCTAACCTATCTCAAATCGCGCGCGCACCTGCTCGACATTGACCCGGACATTTTCGACAAACTCGACATCCACATTCACCTGCCCGAAGGGGCAATCCCCAAAGACGGGCCGTCGGGCGGCATTACACTGTGTACTGCTTTGGCTTCGGCCTTTACCGGTCGGCGGGTTTACCGCGAGGTTGCCATGACCGGCGAAATCACCCTGCGTGGGCGGGTGCTGATGGTCGGCGGCGTGCGCGAGAAAGTGCTGGCGGCCCATCGCGCTGGCGAGAAAGTGGTCATGATTCCCGAGCGCAACTTAAAAGACCTGGTGGACGTGCCAAAACGGGCGCGCGCTGAACTGAAAATTGTCCCGGTGACGCACATGGATGAGGTGCTAGGTATTGCGCTTGAACCCGAACCAAGCGTTGAACCGGTGCGTCCGCGCCGGCGGGATAATGAGGCTGATGAAGATTAATCGGCTCTTTTGGAATTCCCGTGGTAAGTTCCCGCATTTTGGGGTTCACGGCAAACATCACAAAACCGATTAATCTCGGCTAAAAAGTTAAAAGGTTGAAAAGTTGAAAAAAACCTTCCAACCTTAGAAACCTGAAAGGAGGGGCTATGGCGATTGACTTGAAAGGCAAAGTGGTATTGATTACCGGAGCGTCTTCCGGTTTTGGGCAGGATGCTGCCGACCTGTTCGCCGCGGAAGGCGCAATTGTCGTTCTGGCAGCCCGGCGCATCGAACGCATGCAGGCCCAGGTCGCGCGCATTCACAACGCGGGCGGCCAAGCGATGGCAACCCCGGTGGATGTCAGCAACCGGGCCGACATCCACAACATGGTCAAAAGCGTCATCGAAAACTTCGGCCAGGTGGATATTCTCTTCAACAACGCCGGGTTTGGACGCCTGGACTGGCTCGAAAACCTCGACCCTGCCCGCGACATCGAGACCCAAATCGCTGTCAACCTGACCGGGCTGATTGAAGTCACTCATGCCGTCCTGCCGCACATGCTGGCGCGCCGCAGCGGCCATATCATCAACATGTCATCAGTGGCCGGATGGCTGGCCGCACCGACTTACAGCGTCTATTCCGCCACAAAATTCGGTGTGCGCGGATTTACCGACGCCCTACGGCATGAAGTGGGGCCTCGCGGTATTCACGTTTCGGGAATTTATCCCGGCCCGGCCACAACCGAGTTTGGCGAACATACCGGTCAGAGCAACCTGAAGAAGAGCCTGAAAATCCCCGGTTTTGTCAATATGACATCTGAATACGTCGCTCGCAAGGTGGTGGCGGTAGCCAAACGTCCGCGCAGGGCGCTCATCCTGCCCTGGTGGTTTGTGCCGCTTATCTGGCTCGACCGCGCTTTTCCGTCCATATCCGATTGGATTCAAATGCGCGTTTCGAAAAAATTCCACACCTAATCCCCGCAGGAGAAACCATGCCGACCCAACGCTTCGAAAAACTGGCCGCCGTTATAGCGAATACCGAACTGGACGCCATCGCCCTCAACCCCGGGCCTACCCTGACCTACCTGACCGGCCTGGACTTTCACCTGATGGAACGTCCGGTGCTCCTGGTCTACGCCCCCGGCAAAGTTCCCGCGCTCATCCTGCCCGAATTGGAATTACAAAAAACAAGCGGCCTTTCTTACCCGCTGAACACCTATCCTTACGGCGAAAACCCGGCGGAGTGGGGGACTCACTTCCGCAAGGCATTCTTCGACCTCGACCTGTACGGCCAAACGATTGGCGTCGAACCGCGCCAGATGCGGGTGCTTGAACTGCGCATGGTCGAGAACAGCGCGCCGGGCGCGCACGTCATCGCCGCCGATTCAGAACTGGCATCCCTACGCCTGCACAAAGACGCCGATGAAATTGAAAAAATGCGCCGTGCAGTGCAAATCGCCCAAAACGCCCTTGAAGCGACCCTGCCGCTGGTCAAGGTCGGGATGACAGAACGCGAACTGGCCGCCGAACTGACCATCCAATTACTGCGTCACGGCTCCGACCCAGCCCTGCCCTTCTCGCCCATCGTCTCTGGTGGGCCGAATAGCGCCAATCCGCACGCATCGCCCAGCGAGCGGCCCCTGCAACCCGGCGACCTGCTAGTTATCGACTGGGGGGCGACTCACGAGAACTACGTCTCCGATTTGACGCGCACCTTTGCCATCGGCGAAGTGGACGAGGAATACCACAAAATTCACGAAATCGTCCAACAAGCCAACGCCGCCGGGCGCGCCGCCGGGAAACCAGGCATCGCCTGTGCCGAGGTCGACAAAGCCGCCCGAAAAGTTATCGAAGACGCAGGCTACGGTCAATACTTCATCCACCGCACCGGTCACGGGCTGGGTATGGAAGGCCACGAAGAGCCATACATGCGCGGCGACAACCAGCAATTACTCGAACCCGGCATGGCCTATACCGTCGAACCAGGCATCTACCTGCCGGGCCGCAACGGTGTTCGCATCGAGGATGACATAGTCGTGACCAATAACGGCAGCGAATCCTTGAGCGATTTGCCCAGGCAGATTCGAACACTGACATAATGACCAGGTAAGTCAAAAAGGACAGCCCGACGGAGATTCGTCGGGCTGTCCTTTTTGAAACTGTTCGCTAACCCGCTTTTCGTATCGAAAATTTCCAATCGGCCCCATAACCGATATTATGTTTGGTGACGAAATTGCCCTGGTTGATTGCCACCATCACCGTGCGGGTTTCCGTGCTCAGCACCAGCGTTTCACCGACTGCCACTTCGCCAAAGGTGCGCTCCAGGGGCAATACCCGCTCATAGACGATGTTATCGCGGTGCGAAAT
>JAWOIR010000334.1:0-4039 GCA_046484545.1 Anaerolineales bacterium | reverse complement strand
TAATTGGGCGCTGACGGTCATCCAGCAAAGGAGCATCCGACGTGGACAATAGGTTTCATGGAACGGGAGATTTTGCACTCCAAATTAGCGATTTGGCTGTCAAACGCGGCGGGCGGATTGCGCTCGAAGTGGAGACGTTAAGCGTTCGCAAAAGCGAAGTGCTGGCAGTGGTCGGGCCAAACGGGGCTGGCAAAAGCACCCTGCTGCTGACGCTGGCGCGCCTGCTCAAGCCCGAGCGTGGCGAAATCTGGTTTAATGGTCAGCCAGCCTCGGCTGAGTCCGCGCTTCAGTATCGGCGCAGAATCGGCCTGGTGATGCAGGATCCGCTTTTGTTTGATATGTCTGTCTACGAAAACGTCGCATCTGGCTTAAAATTTCGCGGCGTTCCCAAAAAGGAGATTGGCCCGCGCATCGAAAAATGGTTGGCGCAGTTGGGGATTTCGCACCTTGCCAATCGACGCGGCGGGGAACTTTCGGGCGGCGAGGGACAGCGCGTCAGTCTGGCGCGCGCGCTCGTGCTGGACCCGCAACTGCTCCTGCTCGATGAGCCGTTTTCAGCCCTCGATTCACCCACCCGCTCCCGGCTCATCGACGACCTGGGGCACATCCTGCCCGAAAACGGGGTGACGACGCTTTTCATCACCCACGACCTGAACGAAGCCCGCAAACTGGGCAACCGCCTGGCAATTTTGCTGGACGGCAAACTGATGCAGACCAGCGCACCCGAGGAACTGGACAGCCTGCCGCTCGACCCCAAGGTGGCCGCCTTTTTGGGAATTTAATAGTGTACCGCCGCCTACGTACCACCGCCTTTCGCGAAGCATCCCGGCAGGGGCAGGCGGTTTGGGTTCGCAGGCTACGGAGTGCTGTGCAAAGCCTGCGGTACACCTGCCCTTAAACAGCACACGCCCGCTAAAAAGCGGGCGCAGCCCTACCAACTCAGAGGGAAGAGAGAAATTTGAAACGGGCGAAAGGATGAAATCCGCCCGAACTCGACGGATTAAATTGGCGCGTGGTTCGGATTAGTACCGCACCAGGCACAGGTGGGCTTGTCGAACAGGTTGCATTCTTTGGCGTTTGAGCAGCGGCGTGCGGTGACACGCGGCGGGTCGGGCAGAAAGTCGTTGGGGTAAACGACTTCGGTTTCAAAGGCAACCTCGTGACCGACATGGTCGCAGTAGCGGACTTTGGTTACTTCCCATTTTTTCTCAGCCATCATCAGTACCTCCAAAACTACTTTTTGGTTTCTAAAAATTTGCCGTGAATGCGGGAACGTATCACGTGAATTCTCAAAGAGCAATTTTATTTTATACCTTAACCTGCTTTTGCCCAAGTGACAGGCGTCACAAATCCAGATGACAATCTGCCTTATTTAGATGACACTTGTCAAATTCAGGCAGGTTTGTTTCTGCTCAAAAAAACACGCGGATTGGTTTCGGCAATCTGGCGGTAGTCATCTTCGCCCAGGTAGCCACGCAGGTTAATGCTGAACTCGCGCTCAGACTTATCCAAGAGCACCATGTAACAATCGGACCCATAAAGAATTTTTTCGCGCAGATTGGGAGTATTGGTGAGAACTTTGACGAGCGGTAGAAAGCGTTCTTTGTGGGCCGTGTATGCTATATCGGCATACAAATTGTCATAAGAGTCCATCATTTCTAAAATGGTGGTAAACCACGAGAGGGGCACACGCGCTTCTTTCCCGTCCAACTTGCGCTGCACTTCTACAGCCGGCCAGCGGTTTTCGAGGTATTCGTCCCATTCTTCGCCGCCGCCAAAATGCGCCAGGCAGATTTTGAGTTTTGGAAATTTCTCAAAAACGTATTCGTAATTGGCCGGATGGCTGAAGTTGCGCGCAAATTGGGCATTGTTTCGGCCTTTGAGTGTCTCACCGGTCTTTGGGTGAACGCGCATTTCAGGCGTAATTTTGTCGCGCCAGTAAATGCCGCCGGGCGAGCAATGCGTAATAATGGGTAAGCCCTCAGCCTCGGCAAAGGCATAGACTTCATCCAGGCGTTCGTCGAAAGGAAAAAAGCCCAGCGGCGGATAAAGCTTGAATCCGCCAAAGCCCAGATCGATGTGTTTTTTCGCCAGTTCAAGCAGATTGGGACGGCGTGGGTCAATTGCCATAAAAGGAATGACGTTTTCACCATACTCGTTCTTGATTTCGACCATTTGGCGCAATTGCTCCAAGTAATCCTGCTCAGCCCGGCCGGCGCCCATATAGTCCATATCCATCGTCAACAAGCCGAAGCGTGTTTTGGACGGGTAAAAGCCCATCATGGCAACCAGGATTTGTTCTTGACTTTTATTCCTGGCGGCATCGGAAAAGACAACAATCCGGTTGAATCGGTCATTTTTGGTGAAATAGGCAATCAGGCGCAAAAATTTCTCAATGACTTTACGCCAATTCTCCCACTTGAACATTCTGACCAGACGAAACGGCAATAATTTTTCTGGTACATGGTAAATGGTAAAGATGTGGGTATGGATATTGTAGATGGTCAGCGGTTTCATGGCAAAACCTCCTATTCATACCACTATAGCCCAATATCAACTCGCTTGCAAGACCGGGTTCTCTAATATTTGCCGTGAAGAAGGCCGCATTTTGGGGTGTGAGGACTTGTTACGGGAATTCCCAAGGAGCTTACAAGGGAAACCAGCAAAAGATGCGCTTATGCTATAATTAACCCGTCATTCAACAAGGAGACAAAATGAGAAAATTCAAACTCTTATCCATGATTGTGTTGTTGTTTACCCTAATGGCTGTATCGGTAGCCGAAATCTCCCCCGCAATCGCAAAAACGCCGGAACCCGCCCGCCCGATTCCCGGCCTGGGCAAGATGACCGACACCGAACTGCGCAATGCCTGGCTCAAACGACGGGCCATGTACGACAGCCAGTCAGAAGTCATCCGGGATGCCTATCGTACCGCTGAAGCCTTCGAAGCCTATATCGAAGTCATGCGCAAAAAACACGACGACGCCTATCCCCTCGAAGTTGCGGTCAGCAAATACTATGGTTACATCCGCGAAGCAGAACTGGCCCGTGTGGAAGCGAACCGGATATTCACCCACAATGCCGGGTTTAATACAAACTACTACATCCTTGACCATCAACTCGCTGGCCAGAGCATCGTCGATGTGCATGGCAATCTCAAACAGGTTCACTTTATCCTGTTTGAGGCCCATCGGGAACTCAGGAAAGACCTGAACGCATGGCTGAGAAGGGGCCGGGATTAGCCTGGGATAAGTTGTGAAAAACCTGATTCTTGCTGGCGCGCTGCTTGGCCTGCTTTTACTGCTGGCAGGCTGCCAAGGTGAACCAAGCGACACTGAACACGTTGCGTCCCTGCCACTACCGCAGGTGCGGGTTGACAAACTTCCGACCGCCACCCCAACAGCAACCAGCACACCCGAACCGGAAATCGCGGAAACACCTACTCCCACGCCAATCCCCCAGGCGCAAATGCAGCCTATGCCGACGCGCGATGACGAAGCCTTCTGGCTTGCCCAAATCGAAATCTTGCTCGATAGAATCGAGCGCCGCCTAAACGCACTCGACAGAGACCTGGGGCGGTAACGCATGACCTACCCTGAACATCCCGCTCTGACCTGCGGGGTGTTTTTTTGCCCAAAAACCCGAATTCTATCCTGACGGAGACACCCCCCATGTTTGACCTGCCCGATGATCAAATCCTGCCACTCAGTCGCGAACACGGCTTTTTTACCTGGTCGGCCCAGGCTAAAATCAACCCCATCCCGGTCAAGCGCGCCAAAGGCGTCTATTTTTGGGATGTGGATGGCAAACGCTACCTGGATTTCAATTCGATGACGATGTGCGTCAACGCCGGCCACGGTGACGAACGCATCATCCGCGCCATCCAGGAGCAGGCCGCCGAACTGCCCTATGCCGCGCCGGGGATGACCAGCAAAGTCCGCGCCCTGGCCTCCAAAGCGATTGCCGATATCTCGCCTGGCGGCCAACTGACGAAAGTCCTCTTCACCCTCGGCGGGGCCGATGCCAACGAGAACGCCAT
>JAWOIR010000326.1:0-3118 GCA_046484545.1 Anaerolineales bacterium | reverse complement strand
CATGTTGCGATTTGGGTCGAGCATAGAGTTTTTACGCGGGTCTTTTGTTGCAAAAAACTCAGTTCGTGAATTTGGTTCGTTTCTTTCGCAACCAGTTTGTAGGTCTCTTTTTCCGCTTGCGAAACCTGGCTTCCCGGTTTGTCAGACACAAAAAGCAGGATGCTCTGGTCAATGCGCCCCCAGGCATCCCGTAAGGAAGCCGGGACGGGCGCGCCATGCAAGATTGGCGCAAAATACTGGGCGGCCAGCAGGCCAGACTCACCCCAGCGGGTATCCAGCCGTTTACCCTGGCGTGGCGGGACTGCCGGCAGGCTCTCGACAAACAGGCGCGCAATGGCAGTTACCAGCCGGTGTCCAGGAGAATCGTCCCCATCCTGTATTTGCCCGGCGAGCAAACTCTGCGCCCAGGGATGATTATCCAACAGTTCGGGCTGGGAGTAATTTTCGAGAATGTATTTCAGGGCTTCGATTTGTCGGGTGTCAGACCCCATGCGCAACTCCGTCTAGCCAGGTTGTCTTTCCGCTTCATCGTTTTATTTTACCGCACCCTGGGGCAGTCGCATTAAAATTTTTGGGTTCTATTCTCTTGAAAATATCAAACTTTGATGCGACGACCCTGTCATGTCGTCCGTAAAGTTTGCTGAGATATGCTAAACTTGACCAAGTTGGATGCTCGACTTTGGCTTCGTTCATCAATATTGCCATTCTTGGAGAAGGAGACTTCATGAAATCTGACCTCGACGGCCTGATGGCCCAAAAGAACCTCGACGCCCTGCTCGTCTTTGGCAACGCCGAACACAACCCACCGATGACCTACCTGACCGGCGGCGGGCATGTCAGCGCGGCCACGCTCATCAAAAAACGCGGCGAACCGGCCGTCCTGTTCTGTAACGACATGGAACGCGACGAAGCCGCCAAGAGCGGATTAACCGTCCGCTTGTACGGCGAATATCCCTGGCAGGAAATGCTCAAAGAAGCCGGCGGCGATTCGGCCCTGATGAGCGCCATGCGCCTGCAACGCATGTTCCATGATTTGGGTGTCAGCGGCCGGGTCGGGTTGTACGGTTTTAGCGACATCAGCAGCCTGTTCGCCATGCTTGCACACTTTCAACGCCTGATGCCTACGGTGAAACTGGTCGGCGAAGCCCGCGATAACTCGATTTTCATGCTTGCCATGGAAACCAAAGACGAAAGCGAAGTCGCCCGCATCCGCCGCATGGGAGCAATCACCACCGAAGTCGTCGGCCTGACCGCCGCCTATTTGCAGGAGCGTGATGTCCGTGCCGACGAAGTCGTCTTAAAAGAAAACGGCTCCCCGCTGACCATCGGCGACTTGAAAGAAAAAATCAACCTGTGGCTGGCCGAGCGCGGCGCAAGCCCGACCGAGGGCTACATCCTGGCGATTGGCAAGGATGCCGGTGTGCCGCATTCACAGGGCAACCCGGCGGACGAAGTCAGACTTGGCCAGACCATCATCTTCGACATTTATCCGCAGGAAAATGGCGGCGGCTATTTCTACGATTTCACCCGTACCTGGAGCCTGGGCTACGCCACCCCTGAAGCCCAAAAACTCTACGACCAGGTCAGGAACGCCTACGAACGCATCCTCGAAAACCTGGACATGAACGCCAAATTCAAGGATTACCAGTCCTTGACCTGCGACATCTTCGAGAAAGACGGCCACCCCACCGTGCGGACGGAGAAAGCCCCCTTGCAGGGCTACGTCCACAGCCTGGGGCACGGCCTCGGCCTGAACATCCACGAGCGCCCGTGGAGCGGCCTGACCGCCACAGACGATAATTTGCTCAAACCCGGCGTGGTCTTCACCATCGAACCCGGCTTGTACTATCCCGAACAAGGCATGGGCTTTCGCATCGAAGATTCGTATTGGATGAACCCCGAAGGCAAAATCGAACGCCTGGCCGAGTATCCGTATGATTTTGTGTTAGAGATGAAGAATTGGAAAAAGTAACCCGCATCCTCGCCATCGAAACCTCTTGCGACGAAACCGCCGCGGCTGTCATCGAAAACGGGCGCGCCTTGCTCTCGTCGGTGGTCGCCTCGCAAATGGAGATGCACGCCCGCTATGGCGGCGTCTTCCCCGAAGTGGCCTCGCGCCAGCATGTCTTGAGCATTTTGCCGGTGGTGCAGGAAGCGCTGGACAAAGCCAGCCTGACCCTGGCCGACCTGGACGCCATCGTTGTCACGCGCGGCCCTGGTTTGGCTGGTTCACTGGTGGTCGGGATGAACGCCGCCAAGGGACTGGCACTCGGCAGCGGCAAAGCGCTGGTCGGCGCGAATCACCTCGAGGGGCATATCTACGCTTCCTGGCTGTACGAAGCCGGGACGGAAAATCCGCCCGAGGCGCCGGGGTTCCCGCTGCTGGCCTTGCTCGTCTCCGGCGGACATACCGAACTCGACCTGATGACGGGGCATTTGCAGTACCAACGCCTCGGCGCGACCCTCGACGACGCGGCTGGCGAGGCCTTCGACAAAGTCGCCCGCCTGTTGGGTCTGCCCTATCCCGGCGGCCCCTCGATTCAAAAAGCTGCCGAGAGCGGCGACCCGACTGCGTTCCAATTCACCCGCCCAAAAACCGACGGTGCCTGGGATTTCTCGTTCAGTGGTATCAAAACCGCCGTTCTCTACACGGTTCGTGGCCTGGAGAAAGCCGGTCAGGCGATTCCCGTCAACGACATCGCCGCCAGTTTCCAGGCGACAGTGGTCGATTACCTGATTGCCAAAACAGTGGACGCCGCCCGCGCCCACAATGTGAGCGAGTTACTGCTGGCAGGCGGCGTTTCAGCCAACCAGCCGTTGCGCGAAGCCTTCCTAAACCTGCAAAATGATGGCTTCAAGGTTCACATCCCGCCCTTTGCCTATTGCACCGACAACGCCGCCATGATTGCCGCGGCGGGCGCATTCCGTTTTATGCACGGACACGTCAGCGGGCTGGATATGGACGTCCTGCCTACCTGGCCGTTGTCGTAAAAACTGTATTCAAAACAAAAAGTGCGATGGCTGTTCTTCAAGCCCGTCGCGTTTTCTATTGAACAGAATGCCTCAATTGCTGAGAAAGTTTTTGACAACATCCAAAAATTCTCTTGCTTGCTGGATT
>JAWOIR010000217.1:0-4097 GCA_046484545.1 Anaerolineales bacterium | reverse complement strand
AGATGTCGTCGCTGAAGAAGTTGCGGCGGGTGCGGGTGAGTGAGTAGTAAATGGTGATTGGTAAATGGTGAATGGTAGATTTTCATTCACCATTTACCAATCTCTAATCCCTAATTACCAATTATGCCTGTTCCCCAACCCCTCTACCGTACCCTGCGCCCAATTTATAAGTACGCCCAGGCTGCCCTGCGCTGGAAGCGGCTTTCGCTTGGCGATGCGCCGCCGATTTTTGGGAATGCCAAGCCCAAGAGCGGCTCGCACCTGCTGACCCAGATTTTGGCTGGCTTTTGCCAGATTGCGCCGTATGCCTATGTCGCTACCGAGCCGGTGCGGACGGTTAAGGCCGGCGGTGGGCGATTCAGCGAGCAGGAGACGCTCGACCACTTGACGCGCATTCCGCGCGGGGTGATTGGTTGGGGCTATGTCGACGCCAATCCGCAAAACGTCTCTTTCCTGTGCCAGCCGGGACGGGTCAATTACTTCATCTACCGCGACCCGCGCGATATGCTCGTTTCGCATGTCTTTTACGCAACGGATATGCACAAAGGCCATGGCATGCACGAGCATTACCAGACTCTGGCCGGTTTCGATGAACGCGTGAAGGTCGCCATCACCGGCATCAACCGCGACGGCTTGTTCATGGTCGATGTGCGCCAGCGCTACGAAGGCGTATTTGCCTGGCTGGAGCAGCCCTCGGTCATGTGCGTCCGCTTTGAAGATTTGCTCAACCGGCGTGAAAAAGTGCTGAATGCCATGCTCGATGAAGTTGAAAAGACTGGCTACCGCATCCCGACCCCGCGCGAAGAATCGATTCGGATATTGCTCGAAACCATCCAGCCAAAGAAGTCGAAAACCTTCCGCTCCGGCAAGACCGGCGAATGGACCAAATATTTCAAGGACGAGCACAAGGCCCTGTTCAAAGAAGTCGCCGGGGATTTGCTGATGCGACTGGGCTACGAAAAAAACAACGATTGGTAGTCACATCTATCGAAACAAAAAGCGTGGATTTTACAGTCCGCGCTTTTTGAATTTATTCTTGTAAATTTAGACTCTTTTGGAATTCCTGTGATAAGTCTCCGCAATTTGGGATGTGGGAGCGCGTACGCGCTCCCACATCCCAAATTGCGGCCTTCTTTACCCCGAAGGGCACCGGGGCAGGCAAATATCAGAGAACCTAAGTTTATTCTTCCGGTTTGGCAAATATCATTCGCCCAGCGGCAGTTTGCAAAACTTTGGTCACTGTCACGTTTTTGTGTTCACCCATAAATTTGTTGCCGTTTTCGATGACGACCATCGTCCCATCTTCCATGTAGCCGACACCCTGGCTGGATTCCTTGCCTTCCTGGATAACCTGGATGTTAAATGTCTCACCAGGCAGCACCACCGACTTGACCGCATTGGCCAACTCGTTAATGTTCAGAATGATAACACCCTGCAACTCAGCCACCCGGTTCAGGTTGTAATCGTTGGTCAGGATGGGGCATTTCATCTGGCGCGCCAGTATAACCAGTTTATCGTCCACTTCGCGCACACCGTCCACATCCACATCGCTGATGCGAACCGTTACCGCCGAGGTCTTTTGCAACTCAGAGAGTACTTCCATGCCGCGCCGTCCGCGTTGGCGGCGCAAAGAGTCGGCAGAATCGGCGATATATTGCAGTTCGTTAAGAACAAAGCGTGGAATGAGTAGGGTGCCGGGCAGGAAACCGGTTTTGGCAATATCCGCCACACGCCCATCGATGATGACACTGGTATCCAACAAAATGGTGCGCGCTGGCGCACTCCAACCTCCCCCGCTCGCCCCGTTGCCGCTGCGCCCTGAAAGTGACCCTAAAACACCCAACATATCCGCTTGACGCATGACGAAAAGTGCCACACCAAAATAGCCAAACAGCAAAACGGCCAGGAAGGGCAACACATCCCGAAACGGTGAGGGCAGCAGTGAAAGCGGGAAACTTGTCAGCGCGGCAACTACCAGCCCAAGGACCAGCCCAATCAGCCCTGAAAAAAGCGTCTCGGCAGAAACCCTGCCAAGCAAACTGCGCATTCCGCGAATGGGGCGAGTGGTGAACCAGGGCGTCATAACAAGCCCAAACAAAGCCCCAACCATTGCGTACCCTAACACATAACTCCACAAATCAAGCCGGTTTGCATTTGCAAACCAAAACCCCCAGTAGCCCCCCAGTAGAAAAAAGACAAACATGCCGACAATACGGACGATGAATTCTGAGCTCATTGAATAACTCCTTTAGGAAAAAAAGAAAAATAAATGCTTAAAAATGATAGCACGAGCAGTCAATAACGTCAATTACAGGCGGGCACATCTTTTACAACGCTAATACAATCGCGGTTCTCTGATATTTGCCTGCCTGCCCCGGTGCCCTTCGGGGTAAAGAAGGCCGTATTTTGGGGTGTCAGCGCGCTGACACCCCAAAATACGGGGACTTATCACAGGAATTTCCAAAGAGCCACAATCGCTCAATCGCCAAGCTGCCCGCTGCGGGTATAATTCAGCAACTCTTAAAGGTAAAGCGAGGTGAATATGGCACTAGACCGTTTTGGACGTAAAATACACTACTTACGCATTTCCCTGACCGACCATTGCAATCTGCGCTGCATCTACTGTATGCCCGAAGACCAAACCTTCAGGCCCAACGCAGACCTGATGCAGGATGACGAAATTTTCCTGTTCGCGCGCCTGTTTGCCGAACTCGGCTTTGACAAAATCCGCTTAACCGGCGGCGAACCAACCGTGCGCGCCAACATCGTCGAAATCGTGCGTGGCATCGCCTCCACCCCCGGCATCCGCAACGTCTCGATGACCACCAACGGCATCCTGCTCAACCGCCTGGCCAAACCACTGGCCGAAGCCGGGTTGCAGCGCGTCAACGTCAGCATTGACACCCTCGACCCGGACAAATTCAAACGCCTGACGCGTTGGGGCAAGCTGGAACAGGTTTGGGAGGGCATCCTGGCCGCTGAAGCCGCCGGCATGAAACCCGTCAAACTCAACGCCGTCGTCGTCAAAGGCTACAACGAAGAGGATGTCATCGACCTGGCCGCCGTCACCCTCGACCGGCCCTGGCAACTGCGCTTCATCGAAATGATGCCCTTCGGCGGCCCCACCGACATCCAGACCGGGCAAGTCATCACCGCCGCCCAAATCCAGGAAAAAATCGAGAGCGAGTTTGGCCCGCTGGTCGCCGATAACCGTTATGACGGCGAAGCGCGCATCTTCCGCATTCGCGGCGCGCAGGGCGAACTCGGCTTCATCTCCTCCGTCACTGTCCCGTTTTGCTCGGCCTGCACCCGCGCCCGCCTGACCGCCGACGGCATCCTGCGCATGTGTCTGCTGCGCGAAAAAGAAATCGACCTGCTTACCCCGCTGCGCAACGGCGCCAGCCTCGAAGAACTGCGCCAACTCATCCTGGATGGCGTCTGGAACAAACCCTGGGGACACGGCCTCGACGAAGGCTACATCCCGCTTAACCGGGCGATGAACGAAATCGGCGGATAAAGCGACGCGCTCTTCCCGACGCCTGAATCCCATTAAACCAACTTATGCCTGCACCCAAAGCCATCTTCTACGACCTCGACGGAACCCTGCGCGAGAGCCAGCCCGCCGGGCGTGACCTGTTCGCCGAGCACGCCATCCGCCTCGGCCTGGACATCACCCCCGCCAACCGCCTGCGCTCGGCCCGCTGGGAACATGCCTACTGGGCCTCCTCCGACGAACTGCGCGCCGACATCGAGCGATTTGAGAAAAAGGAGCAGGAATTTTGGCGCAATTATTCCCTGCGCCAACTGCGCGCCCTGGGCTGTGAAGAGCAACGCGCCCGCGAATATGCTCCGCGCATCAGCGAATTTATGGAAGCCAACTACCCTACCAACGATACACTGCTCGACGGCGTCCCCGAAACCCTGGCCGCTTTGCAGACGCGCGGCTACGCCCTGGCGGTAGTCTCCAACCGCAGCCAACCCTTCGATGATTACCTGCGTGAAAAACAAATCTGGCACTATCTCAATTTTGCCCTGGCCGCAGGCCAAGTCCAGGCCTGGAAGCCTGCCCCCGAAATCTTTCTGCAGGCCGCCCAACG
>JAWOIR010000214.1:0-4210 GCA_046484545.1 Anaerolineales bacterium | reverse complement strand
CGGGAATTCCAGCCGCAGCCGGGATGTGGACAGAATTAGCCGGTCGTCGGTTTCGGTTAATTCGAAGGCCGCGGTCGGGACCTGGGCCGTCACCAGCATATCGGAGGGACGCTCCTGCACTTCGTCCGCGTTCCAGCGCAAGCGGATGACATCCGGCTGAACGACATCCACCCGGTATTCGATGCGCGTCCCGCCGCTCATCTGGCATTCAAAAAGCAATCCGCCGGGGATTGCTTTCCAACTGACCCACCGGCGGATGTATTGACTGCAGTTAAAAATATCACGCACGTCCAATGGCGCGGTGATATTTGCCCATTGTATGCTTTTGTTCATGTTGTTTTTGTTTCTCTCCTGAGCTACGCTAATATTTGCTGTAAAGAAGACCGCATTTTTGGGTGTAAGCGCGTACGCGCTTACACCCAAAAATGCGGAAACTTATCACGGGAATTGCCAAAGAGTCCATCTTAAAACACAGGCGGGGTGATGACAAAAATCCAGGAAACATCTTCGTCTCCCTGGCACTGCAATTTAATCAAATCGTTGCCGTTGAAATAAATCGAATCGCCGGTGTTGAGGGTATGCTCCCCCGTTTTTAGGAAGATTTTTAAACTGCCGTTCAGGATGAAAACCATCTGCTCGGTTTCAATGCTCAAGATGCGGGCTTGGACTTCCCCGCCAGGCTTTAGCTTGCGTATCAGGGCCTCGAACCTGCCCGTCAGGCCGGGGGTGAGCAGCTCATAGGCGGCTTTGCGGTCTTCCAATTCAAGCCGCGGACGATTATCGGCGCGCACTACCGGCGAATGCCTGGAATTATCGGCCAGAAAATAGAGCATGGGAACGCTAAGCGCTTCGGCGATTTTTTGCAATGAATTCAGGGATGCGTTGGTAATCCCGCGTTCCAACTGGCTCAGGAAGGATGCCGTCAGGTCGGTTTTTTCGGCCAGCGCGCGTAAGGACAAGCCTTGCTCGGTGCGTCGTTTGTGTAGTCTTTTGCCAAGAACTGCTGTTTGTGTCATTGTATTCTCTTACCCAAGCCCTGATACAAGTTTGCTCTGTGGTAAATCACTTGCGTTGGCTTGAAAATTGTCTTGCAAACGCTTTTTAAAGGCCTTTTTGGCTTCTTGCCCTTTACTTAGTCATAATATACTTTACTAAGTAAAGTCTATCACGCTGGAAGACAAAAGTCAACCATACCCTAATCCATGACTCTTGGCATTAGCCCCCTTGCCAGCGTTTGAAGTTTTCTTCGGGAAAATCAATTTTCAGTAAATCGAGAATTTTGAAAACATGATGGTCAACCAGGTCTTGCAGGCTGGTCGGTTTGGTGTAAAAAGCCGGCATGGGCGGCGCAAGGATGGCGCCCATCTCGCAGGCTTGCAGCATCAGGCGCACGTGGCCGCTATGCAGGGGTGTCTCCCTGAGGGAAAGCACCAGCGGTCTTCTTTCTTTCAGGGTGACATCGGCGGCGCGCAGGAGCAAGTTTTCGCTGTAGCAGTTGGCAACGCCCGAAAGAGTCTTTACTGAGCAAGGCACGACGACCATGCCCATCGTTTTGAAGGAGCCGGAGGCGATGGACGCGCCGATGTCGCTGAAATTATAGGATTCATTCGCCAGGGCTTTGACCTGCTGCAGGGAGTAGTCGGTCTCCAGACTGAGGGTGCGCACAGCAGCGGAACTGACAACCAGGTGGGTTTCAATCCCTTCGATATCGCGGGCGATTTCGAGCAGGCGAATGGCGTAGATAATGCCAGTTGCGCCGGAAATGCCGACAACCAGTCTTTGTATTGTCTTTGGGGCGAGATTCATAGGAGTTTTCCAGATTAATAATTTCGCGGATTCCCTCTTGCCAGAGGCAAGGAAGCAGGGAGACGGAAAAATTTAGTTATCGACAAACCATCACCATACACTTGGTCGCGCGCAGGACTTTATCGACCGTGCTGCCTTTGAGCATTTCCTTGAAAAAGCCGCCTTCGTAACCGCCCATCACAATCATATCGCTGCCAGACGCCTGGGCGGTTTCGAGAATCACGCTGCTGGGTTCGCCCCGGCCTTCGAGGTAGGTCACAATCCGAATGTTTTTGCTTTCGAGGTAATTGCGGGCACGCTGTTGCAGCAGGAGCGTTTCGTCGTCATCTTTGCCGATGGTGAGCACATTCAGTTCAATTGTAAAGCGGATGCACAGGTAGGCGGCCATGTACAGGGCTTCGTCGGAAAGGCGTCCGCCGCCATAGGCCAGCAGGACGCTTTTGATGCTCGTCGGGGCCTGGTTGGGGACAGTCAGCAGGGGCGCGGGCAGACGCCGAATCAGGTTGCGGATACCGGAACTCAGGCGCTGCAGCGGTTTGGACGAGGGCGGAAAACTGAGCGGGATGACCACCAGGTCTACCCAGAAACTGCGCTCACGAATGACCCGCGAAACACGCCCCGCTTCAACCGCCATGCGCGATTCGATTCCCGCCTGCTGGCAGCGCTGCTCGAAACGGGCACTGATCTGCGCGATTTGTTCTTCATCCCGCTTGGATTCATCGCGCAGGATATGCAGGCCGTTGATGGCGGCTTTCTCGTTGTCGGCGATAAAGATGGCCGCTTCAAGCGCGTTCCAACTGTCTTCATCTCCAGGCAGCGCGGCCAGGATGGTATCGAACAGGCGTAACCGGTTTTCTTCATCCCGTTTGCGATGCTCGCGCCAAAAGCCGGGCGGGGTGGTGGACGGTTCGAGCGGTTCGGGGGTCAGCCAGCGAATCAGCCCTTTCCACAGGCGCGCCAGGCGGTAGCGGATGTCGCGGGCGTAGTTGAAGGTCATGTTTTCGGCTACATCGCGGGTCGTCACGACCCAGCCCAGTTCTTCTTCGCTGCGGGCGCGGTAGTCTAGTATCCAGGTGAACAGGTCGGCTTCGGTGCGGTCGGAGAACCAGCGCATGATATTGCGGGTGCGGATGACATTCAGCACCGGCAGGTAGACCTCGTCATACCATTCGGCGGCGGCCTGTTCGAGGGAAAAACCATCCTTGTGCTGGCTATTTTTCAGGGATTGATAGCCCTGGATGTATTGCAGCAACTGCTCATACTGGCCCGGAATGGTGCCGAGCAGGTTGGCATCCGGGCGGGTTTCGTCGAGCCGGGTTTTGGTCAGGAAATCGGTGTATTCGGCTTTGACAATCAAATCTTCGGGGTCGTCTTCAGGGCTGATAGGCACACGGGTGATGACCTTGCGCACATAGGCTTCGATTTTTGTGGCCCCGGCCTCGCGCGCCACCGATGCACGGTGATGACCGTCAATGATGAAGTAGACATCCCCCATCTGGTAAACCTCGATAGGCGGCAGCCCGGACATGTTTTCAGTCAGCGAATGAACTTTGACCCAGCGTTCCTTGTTGCGCATGTTGAGCGGCATCAATTTGCGCGAAAAATCCTGTGAGCGGTCCACCGAGCCGATAATGGAGTCGAGCGGAATTTCGCGTAATTCCCGGGCGGGTGTTTCGATTCCGTTGAATCGCCGCCGCACCTGCTCGTATTGCAGCAGGTCGGAAGGAGTTCCGGTAATGCGCGCACCAACTTCCTCCAGCGCGGCTTGCAGGCGCGCAGAATAGAAGTCATCCAGGGCGTCTTGGTAATTGAGTCGCGGGTTGGGGTCTTGCGCAGAGGTCATGTCATACCGGGATTCTTTTTTTGGTCAGGATAAAAAAAGCGCACCGGGAGGTGCGCTTTGGTTTTTTACTTCCAGGTTAGCCTTTAGCCTTGTCTTCGTCTTCAGTCTGGGGTTCCTCAGCCGGAGTTTCCTCAACCTGGGGTTCCTCAGCCGGAGCATCTTCAACCTGGGGTTCTTCAGCCGGAGCATCTTCAGCCTGGGGTTCTTCAGCCGGAGCGTCTTCAGCCTGGGGTTCCTCAGCCGCAGTTTCCTCGGCCTGGGGTTCTTCGACTTCCACGCTTTGGGCAGGGGTTTCTTCTGCAACTTCCTCGAACTGTTCCAGCAACTCATCATCAATTTCAGCGGCCAGGGACTTCATGTCCAGGTCGGTGTAGGCGGCAGAGTCGACTTTGCGCAGACTCAGGCCGATGCGGCGCTGGTCAGGGTCAATGCGGAGGTTTTCGGATCTGTCCCGTTGATCAGATCAAGCCCCACCGCTTCGGCCCAGCCATATTCTTCGGGCCTTTCCTTCAAAAACTCCCGGTGGGATTCAAAAGGCTCCGCCGTGGTAAAACCAACATC
>JAWOIR010000179.1:0-3312 GCA_046484545.1 Anaerolineales bacterium | reverse complement strand
GCTTCCTCGGCGCTTTCGCCGGGGTCCAAACGTCCGCCGGGCAGGCACCACATGCCGTTATCGGCGCGCCGGGTCAGGAAAACTTGTTCGCGCCTTTCATCGAATAAAATCGCCGAACAGCCCACGCGCACCTCGCCCTGCCTGCCCAGCCGCTCACCGTACAATATTTGTGTTTTCATGCTGAAATTTTACCAGTAACCATGGGGTCAGTCATTTATTAGCGTGTAGCCAGTCAAAAGCCAGAGCAACAAGCCGACCGGCATCCTGACCAAAATCGATGTGCTCAATTTCGTGGCCGGGAAAATCCAACCGCGATTTTCGCCGGGCCTTCCGCATTAATGTGCCCGCCAGCCTGTAATGGGAACGCCCATCAACAGGCTGGCGTTTTCCATGCTTTCTCTTGTTTTGGTGTCGGGCAAAAACCCCGGCATCCAGGAGTAGGGTCTTCCCTACCTTGTGTTAGGCATATCCCGCATTGAACCATCGTGTCTCAACTGCTATATTTGGCTCATCAGCAGCCGAGACATTCTGCTGCCAAACATGGCATCAAATCAAAGAAAAGGAGACTATCTCATGAACAACGATATTCTAAAGGGCAAACTATTGCAACTTCGTGGTGAAATGAAAAAGACCTGGGGCAACTTAACGGATGACGATTTGCAGAAATTTACCGGTGAAGTCGACAAATTGGCCGGTATCATCCAGGAACGTTATGGTATTACTCGAGAGCAGGCCGAAAAGCAGGCCAAAGAATTTATGGCCCGCTTCAAATAACCTTCCCGTTCTGCCTTGGCTAAAAAGGTGGTTCACCGCAAATTAATATTCCCCAACGCGGCGAACCACCTCAATCAAAAAAGATTCTTCCACCTGGTAACCTCGCAACACAGCTAAATTTGTTGTATACAAAGGAGATTGAAATGGGCGTTTTATCTTGGATTGTCGTTGGCTTGATTGCTGGCTGGCTGGCCGGCCTGGTCATGAAAACCGGTTTCGGCATACTTGGCAATATCCTCATCGGTGTGGTTGGAGGCCTGTTTGGAGGCTGGCTGGCCGGAGTATTGTTCGGGGTCGCCGACCCGCTGACCGGGTTCAACATCGGGACAATTTTCATCTCGTTCATCGGGGCGGTTCTACTGATTGCCTTGATTCGCCTCATCCGCGGGCAAAGAATATAGCCCGGTAACAAACACTCTTGTTAGCAGATAGACCAGAGGAATTCTGGCGGCCCGAACTTCCAGTTCAGATTGCCAGAGATACCGATGGTCTATTTGCTTAATCCATCATTTGCCGGTCTGAATCCTGGGCCGCGGCTTGAAATTGCCGTAAAAAGCGGTTCTTTGAGAATCTGTGTGGTAAGACCCCGCAATGCGGCCTTCTTTACGGCAAATTTCAGAGAACCAAAATCATGTGAAATGGCTGCATAAAAGGCGGGTACAATATTCCCAATCATGCCTGAACTCCCCGACCTCGCCTTCTTGCATGCCAACGGCTACCCGCCTGAATGCTATGTGCCTCTTATCGAGCGACTGGTCGCCGGCTACCGCATTCATGCCATGCCCATGCGTCCCCTGCATCCCGACGCAAACCCGCGCGACCTGCATAACTGGCGTCCGCTGGCTGACGACTTGCTGAACTTCCTCGACGCGCGCAGCCTCGAGCGCCCTTTCGTCGTTGGTCACTCGTTCGGCGCGGTGACATCTTTGCGCGTAGCAATTCGAGAGCCGGGCCGTATCCGCGCCCTTGTCCTGCTCGACCCCGTTCTCTTCGAGCCGCACATTATCCTGCTTTGGAAACTCATCCGCGCTCTCGGGCTGGCCTACAAGCTGCACCCGCTTGTTCCTGGCGCACTCAAACGTCGGCGCAAATTCGACGATTTGGAAGGGACATTCAAGCGTTTTCGGCGCTACAGCGTTTTCCGATATTTCAGCGACGAGGCCCTGTGGGCTTACCTGCGCGGAATCACACGACCCGCCGCCGGGGGAGGCTACGAACTGCGTTACTCTCCCGAATGGGAAGCCCGTATCTACGTCACCAGCGCCTCCGCTGACCTCGAACTCTGGCGTGGACTGAAAACACTCCCCGTCCCGACGTTGATTCTGCGCGGGGCCGAGACCGACACCTTTTCCGCCTCCGCAGGCCGAAGGGTGGAGCGCGTCAACCCTGCCATTCGCGTCGAAACCATTCCCCAATCCACCCATTTACTT
The DNA here is from genome assembly GCA_046484545.1 of Anaerolineales bacterium. Classification (GTDB taxonomy): domain Bacteria; phylum Chloroflexota; class Anaerolineae; order Anaerolineales; family Villigracilaceae; genus UBA8950. The sequence continues at coordinate 1,108 of JAWOIR010000179.1, read as the reverse complement.
GCCCTGGAACGTCCCATCGAAATTGCGTCAAAAATTGAAGCCTTTTTTGGAAAGTTGCAATCGAACGCGAATGCTGCGGATTAGGCGGATTTTCGCCGATTTCTTTTCAAATCAAAAAAATCTGTCCAATCCGTGTAATCCGCGTCCTATTTTCTCCTATATCTTGAGGAACCCCATGACCGAACTCACCTACTCTTCCGCCGAACTGATGATTATCAACGCCGCCCGCCTGCTCAAGGACGGCGACGTGGTCTTTGTCGGCGTCGGCCAACCCAACCTGGCCTGTAACCTGGCAAAACGGACACACGCCCCAGAACTGGTGATGATTTACGAAGCCGGCGTCATCGGCGCGGAACCTGCCCGCCTGCCGCTTTCCATCGGCGACCCGACCCTGGTCAGCGGCTCGCTATCGGTGGTCAGCATGTATGATATTTTTGCCAACTACCTGCAGCGCGGCAATGTCGATGTCGGCTTTCTGGGTGGGGCGCAAATTGACCGCTACGGCAACATCAACGCCACCATCGTCGGCGCGGACTATGCCCAGCCCAAAGTGCGCCTGCCCGGTTCCGGCGGCGCGCAGGAAATCGCCGCCTGGGCCAACCGCTGCTACATCATGACCCCCCACCAAAAACGCCGCTTCCCCGAAAAAGTGGACTTCCTGACCTCGGCAGGCTACCTCAATGGCGCCGGCGGACGCGAAAAAGCCGCCCTGCGCGGACGCGGCCCGGTCGGCGTCGTTACCGACCTTGGCTTTTTGGAACCGGATGAAAACGGTGAATTGACCCTGACTGCCCTGCACCCCGGCAAAACTGTCGAAATGGCGAAGGAAAACACCGGCTGGGATTTGAAGGTCGCTCCCGAACTGAAAACTACCGACCCGGTTGCTGAGCGCGAACTGCAAATCCTGCGCGAAGAACTGGACCCAACCGGGATTTATCTCAAGAGTGGCGGTTGATTAGCACAACTTCCCCGCTCCTCCTGCGTATACCTTCATAACTGTACTCGTATTCGCAGAAAGGAGCAAAAAATGACCACAACCAATCGCGCACCCTTGCGCCGCTCCCGCCGTAATCGCGTCTGGCTGGGCGTCTGCGGCGGATTGTCTGAG
>JAWOIR010000176.1:0-6064 GCA_046484545.1 Anaerolineales bacterium | reverse complement strand
AGCAGGGCTATCCCTTTTTCGGCTTCGGCGTACAGTTTGCGCGTGCGGTCAATCTGGAAGCGCATGAAGTTACGCCAGGCGTCGTTGACGGTGCCGTGTGCAATGTCGGCTTCGCTGATGCCAAAGGCTTTCAGTTCGTCTTTCGGCAGGTAGATACGCGCGTTGCGGAAATCTTCACCGACATCGCGCAGGATATTGGTCATTTGCAGGGCCACGCCCAGTTTGATGGCATACGGCAGAGCCTGGTTCGACTTGAATCCGACGATATACATGCTCATCAGCCCGACCGTCGAGGCCACGCCGTAGCAGTAGGTTGCCAGGTCGTCGAAGGTCTTGTAGCGGGTCTGGGTAATATCGCGGGCCACACCGTCAATTAATTGCAAGGCATAGCGCGGGGGAATATGATAACGGGAGCGAGTATCGGCCCAGGCCTGGGCGACCAGGTCATCTTCACGAGGAGGAATCAGACCCTGCACAACGCCGCGCCAGTAGTCCAGTTCTACATCGCGTCCGACCACCGAACCTTCATCGACAATATCATCCACCACACGGCAGAACGTATACAGGGCGCGGGCGGCAGAGCGTTTCTCTTCAGGCAACAGGCCCGAAGCCATGTAAAAAGACTTGGAATTCTCAGCCGCAACCCGCCCGCACAGGGCGTAGGCGTCTTCGAGGCAGGCATCCCCAGCCCAGTAGGAAAAAATCGGGTGGGTGGAAGGATGCGGGATATTACCGGCAAGGTTTAGCAAGTTACGTTCCCAATGTGCGTGCATGGTGTTCCTCCTGTCTTTCTTGCTTTTTTTATCGGATAATCCTATTCTATATATTTTTTATGTTTTGTCAAGGTTTTTTACGGGTTTGGTCAATTTATCCTTGACAAAATCTGTACAAATGTTATACTGTCAGGGTAATCAATAATCAGCCCATTTATCCTGACAAGGAGAAAATTTCACAATGAGTGCAAAACCCCAAGCAGTTGTCATTGGCGCGGGAATCGGCGGAATCGCCACCGCTGCCCGCCTGGCAAAAAACGGTTTCGATGTGACCGTGCTCGAAAAGAACGATAAGCCCGGCGGACGCTGCAACCAGATTATCCGCGACGGACACCGCTTCGACATCGGCCCGACCCTGTTCCTGATGCCCGAAATTTGGGAGGAAACCTTCGAGTCGCTCGGCGAGAAGATGAGCGACCATCTCGACTTGCGCCGTATCGACCCGACCTACAAAGTCCACTTCGATGACGGCCTGCAACTGCAACTGACCTCCGACATCGGCAAAATGCAGGAACAACTGGAGAAGGTTGATAAAACAGCCTTCACCGGCTTCCTCGGTTATATCGCTGAGGGCGCGAAGCATTACAAAATTTCGGTTGAGAAATTCGTCGGGCGCAACTTCTACAACATCTTTGAGTATTTCAGCCTGACCAACCTGCCGCTCATTTTCCAACTCAAAGCCCTCGATAAGCACTATCGCAACACCAGCCGCTTCTTTAAGGATGAACGCCTGAAGGCGGCTTTCACATTCCAAAACATGTATCTCGGCCTGAGTCCCTACGATGCCCCGGCCACCTACTCCCTGCTTCAGTACACCGAACTGGCTGAGGGCGTCTGGTATCCCATTGGCGGCATGTACGCGGCCATCGAAGCCCTGACCAGGGTTGCGGAGAAATTGGGCGTTCGATTTGTGTATAATGCTCCAGTAACGGCAATCCAAGCTGAGGGGAGTCGCGTCCACAGCCTCGAAACGGAAGACGGCACTCGCTACGATGCCGACCTTTTCGTGGGCAACGCCGACCTTCCGTACATTTACAAAGAACTGCTGCCAAAGAACCGCGAAGCCGAGAAACTGGATAAGAAACTGTACACCTGCTCGACGATTATGTTCTACTGGGGCGTGGACAAGCCTTACCCGCAGATTAACCATCACAACGTCTTCCTGGCAGGCGATTACAAGGCTTCCTTTGACCAGATTTTTGAAGGCCATACCCTGCCCCAAGAGCCTTCCTTCTACATCCATGCCCCGGCGCGCACCGACCCATCTGCAGCCCCCGCAGGCCAGGAGACGCTCTACGTGTTGGTTCCGGTTGGGCATTTGGACGAGAGCAACAAACAGGATTGGGACGCGATGGTGGACCGCGCCCGCGAGACGATTTTTGCCCGCCTGGAGAAGGAAATGGACATCAGCGACCTACGCGAACACATCAAATTCGAGATTGTGTACACCCCCAAAGAATGGAAACAGGAATTCAATCTTGAAAAAGGCGCGGCATTTGGCCTGAGCCACAACTTCTGGCAGGTCGGCTACCTGCGCCCTCAGAACCGCCATGCGCAGTTCAAGAACCTGTACTTTGCGGGCGCCTCCACCCATCCCGGCACCGGCCTGCCGATTGTGCTGCTCTCGGCCCGCCTGACAACCCAGCGCATCCTGAAGGAAATGCCCCCGGCCAGGGTTGCCAGCTTGAAACCATCCCCTGTTGCCGGGGACTAACTCCGGAATTATGTAAGGAGCACGGTTTTTGGTGTGTGTAGCGGACGCGCATTTGCGGCCTGCTGCCCACACCAAAAATCGGAAATTCTTCCACCTTTCGCAAAGTACTGACAGTCATTTATCAATCATCCTGGAAAAAACCATGCCCAATACCAACCCGATTTTTAACCTGAAAGCCGTCCTGAAAGAAACCGGCATGGGGGCCGACACCTTGCGCGCCTGGGAGCGCCGTTATGGTATTCCCAATCCGCAGCGCACACCCGGCGGACATCGCCTTTACTCGGAACATGACATTGCCCTGATTAAATGGCTGATAGCACGCCAGAGTGAAGGTCTTTCGATTTCGCGCGCCGTCGAAATGTGGCGTGAGCAGACTTCCAACGGCAAAGACCCGCTCGAAACCATGCCCGGCCCGCGCCCGACCGGTTTTGGCGCCCAGGCCATCTACCTGCCGCCCGAAACCGGACTGGACGCCCTGCGCGCCCAATGGCTGGCCGCCTGCCTGAACTTCAACGAGACCACCGCCGAGCAAACCATCAACCAGGCCTTCAGCCTGTACCCGGTCGAGACCGTTGTGACCGACCTGCTTGCGCGCGGCCTGACCGAAATCGGTATGTTGTGGTACGAGAACCGCGCCAGCGTTCAGCAGGAGCATTTCGCATCCAGCCTGGCCATGCGCCGCCTCGACGCGCTAATCTCCGCCGCGCCCTCGCCCGGACGCCCACACACCATCCTGATTGGCTGTCCGCCCAACGAGTGGCACAATTTCAGCGGCCTGCTGCTTGCACTGTTGCTGCGCCGCCGTGGACTCAACGTCATTTACCTGGGCGCCAATGTGCCAGCCGAACGGTTCGAGGAGACCCTGGCTTCCGTGCAACCCAGCCTGGTTGTGCTGACTTCCCAACAACTGCGCACCGCCGCCAGTTTGGCGCATACCGCCTCCCTGCTTTCAGCCCACGGCGCAACCGTCGTCTATGGCGGGCGCATTTTCACCACCCAGCCGGCCCTGACCAGGCGCATCCCCGCTCATTACCTGGGAGATACGCTGGAAGCGGGAATCGAAAAAATCGAGGCCCTGCTCGTTAGCCGACCCGACGCCCCGGAAGTTGTCCCGCCGTCAAATGAACATATCAAAACACTGAAAAATTTTGCCCTTAAACGCCCGCTGATAGAAAACAGCATTAACGAGCAAATCCTGCCATTCAGCGACAACCCGGAACACATCACCAACGCCAATATCTTCATGGGAGATAACATCATCGCCGCCCTGCAACTGGGTGACTTGCGCTTCATCGATTCAGAACTGGACTGGCTCGAAACCCTGATAAAAGTCAATCACCTGCCGGCGCAAATAATATCCGGCTACCTGAAGACCTATACCGGCGCTGTCGAACGCCACATGCCCGAACACGGCCGTTTGATAAGCGACTGGCTCGAACAAGCCGCCGCCGACAAATTCCTGTCCTGAGCACAATGAAGAACCTGTAGTGATTTACCAGACAACCCAAAGGAAGAAAAGGAGCCAAGATGAACACCCACATCGTAACCGACAGCACTTGTGATTTGCCCGAAGAAATTGTCCAAAAATTGAGCATCACCATCCTGCCGCTCAACATCCACATCGGTGAGTCGGCCTACAAGGACGGCATTGACATCAGCCGCGAGGAGTTCTATCGCCAGTTGCCCGCGCTGAATCCTTTCCCGAAAACGGCCTCCCCCGGCCCAGGCGGATTTGAGCAACTCTACCAGCATCTGGCCGACCAGGGCGCAAAAGCCATCCTGTCGATTCACATTTCCGAAAGCCTGAGCGCCACCGTCAATGAAGCCCGGATTGCCGCCCAGCAATTTACCCGCATCCCGGTCACGGTGCTCGATTCCAGCCAACTCAGCCTGGGGACCGGCTACCTGGTCGAAAAGGCCGCCCAACTGGCTGCCGCCGGTCATACCATCGAAGAAATCCTGTCCGCGCTCAAGGAGCAAATGCAGCGCAGTTATGTCTTTGCTTCACTCAAAACCCTCGAATACCTGCGCCGCAGCGGACGAATGCACACCGCCGTGGCCCATATTGGCGAATTTCTCAAAATAAAACCTGTCCTGCACATGAATATGGGTAAGCCGGTTGTCCATCGCAGGCGCACCCAGAAAAACGCCACTGCCCTGCTGATGGAATGGCTGGAACAGTACGCACCCTTCGAGCAACTCGCCATCCTGCACGCCGGCATCCAGGAAGAAGCCGAAGCCCTGCGCGAAAGCGTGCGCGCTTACTGGCCGGAGAGCGACGTGCCGGTCCTACAAATCACCCCCGTCCTGGGCGCGCACCTCGGCGTCGGCGCGCTGGGATTTGCCTGTATTTCGCGCAAGTAAGGAATTTATGAAACTCGCAAAAACACTCACCATCCTGGGCGCGCTGGCAATGGCCGCCATCATTGCCTACGCCTTCATCGCTGGCGACTTCGCTGCCGAAGGCGCAATCCTGACATCCCTGCCCTGGGGCATCGTCTCGCTGGTGGACCTGTACGTCGGATTCACGCTTTTTTCGGTCTGGATTGTCTACCGCGAAAGTTCCATCCCCGCAACGGTCTTGTGGATTCTGGCCGTGATGACCCTGGGCGCGTTCGCCATCAGCCTGTACGCTTTCCTTGCCCTGCGCGCCAGCCAGGGCAACCCGCAGAAATTCTTCATGGGAAAGCACGCCTGATATGAGCCGAATCGAACTCAACCAACCCGCTCCCAATTTCAGCCTGCCCGATTTCAACGGTGAGAAGGTCAACCTGTCTGATTTCAAAGGGCAAAAAAACGTCCTGCTGGTCTTCAACCGTGGCTTTTTCTGACCATTCTGCCAACGGCATCTGGCGCAGTTGCGCCAGGACTCTGATAAATTTATTGCTGAAGACACAGTCGTGCTGGTGCTTGGCCCGGAAGATGCGAAAGCATTTACGAAATACTGGCAAACTAACGACCTGCCTTTCATCGGCCTGCCTGACCCCAAACACACGGTCTTGAAGTTGTACGGACAGCAAATCAAGATTTTCAAATTCGGGCGCATGCCCGCCCAGGTGACCATCGACAAGCAAAGCATTGTGCGCTTTGTTCACTACGGGCACGACGCCGCCGACATTCCCGCCAACGAAGAAATCCTGTCTGTGCTCAAGCAATTCAACCAACAGGAAACACCGTAAGGCGGAGATTTTAGACCCGCCTGCCCTGATACCTGCTACTGACATCCTCAATGGATAAAAAACGCCTGTTCTCCGTCATCTTCGTCGTTTTCATCGACCTGCTCGGCTTCAGCCTGATTCTGCCGCTGCTGCCCTATTATGCCGACACCTTCGGAGCGAGCGAATTCATCACCGGCCTGCTGGTAGCATCCTACGCCGCCATGCAATTGATTGGCGCACCCATCCTGGGGCGTCTCTCCGACCGTCATGGCCGCCGCCCGATGTTGCTGGTCAGTATTTTTGGCACCTTCCTGGGCTTTCTGTTGCTCGGCTTTGCAAACGCCCTGTGGCTGCTCTTCGCCAGTCGTATGCTGGCCGGACTTGCCGGCGGCAACTTGAGCGTGGCCCAAGCCTACATT
>JAWOIR010000032.1:0-13060 GCA_046484545.1 Anaerolineales bacterium | reverse complement strand
TTCTTCCTGCCCGGAGATGATGCCCGAATCAGCCAGCAGGCGTTTGGCGCGCGCCGAAGCATCAAACTCGACCGGCAGGGTTGCCAGGGCGAAGACGGCTCCGGCGGCAAAGGCGATGACGCCTACCCACGCCAATTGCATGATGTTTAGGAATAGACCAATCAGGATGAGTATCCAGCCCAGATTCGAGCCGATGTTGACCATCGGCACCATTGCCCCGCGCAGGCGCAGCGGGAAGTAGTTTTCAGCATCCTGCATGGCGTGCCCCAGTTCGTGGGCGGCGATGGCCAGGGCCGCCACTGAGGGGACGTTGGCGACGCCCTGTGAGAGTCGCAGAACTTTGGCGCGGGGGTCGTAATGGTCGGTCATTTCACCGGCGATACCTTCTACACGCACGCCGTAAAGCCCGCCGGCAGCAATCAGCCGCTCGGTGGCCTGTGCGCCGGTCAGGCCGGAGCGGGCACGCACCTTGCTCCACTTGTTATAGGTCGATTTGACATACCATGAAGTCAGCCCCATCAGGATGAGGGCAGGAATCATGTAGAAAAAATAGGTGATGTCAAAAATCATGTTGGCCTCCTTTTTTCAGGCAATTTGTTAAGGCTCTTTGATGATTCTCGTGATAAGTGCGGCCTTCTTTACGACAAATATCAGAAAACCTTTGTTAATCAAGCGTACCGTTGATGAGTTGTTCTAGCACTTCGATGGCTTTGTCAAGTTGCGGGTCTTGTTGCGCGTCAAAATCTTCCTCGGTTAGTTCCACTTCAAAGTCGGGCTCAAGGCCGACTTCGTGGATGGTGCGCTCCAGGGGAGTCAGCCACTTCGCAATTGTTACGCGCACCGCACCCTGGTTGCCAGAGAGCGGATTCCAGATTTGCACCGAGCCTTTGCCGAAGGTGGTCATACCAACCAGTTTGCCGCGTCCGTAATCCTGGATGGCCCCGGCCACAATTTCAGATGCGGAGGCCGAGCCTTCGTTAACCAGCACCACCAGCGGGATTTCGGTTGCCAGTCCGCCGCGGCGGGCTTCGTAGGTATCTTCGCGCCCGTCGCCGTAACGTTCAATCAGCACCACGCCCTGGGGAATGAATTGCGAGGCCACATCCACGGCGGTTTGCAGGTAGCCGCCGCCGTTGTTGCGCAGGTCAAAGATAAGTCCGCGCGGATTGTTGTCCATGATTTCCTGCAAGGCGGCGCGCAGTTCGCGGTTGGTGGTATCGCCAAAGGTGTTGAGTTTGACGTATCCGATATTGTTTTCAAGCATCTCGTGCTCGACGCTGGCGACCACGATTTGCGCACGCGTAATCTCGAAGAGCAGCGGTTCAGGCTCGCCCTCGCGCAGAATGGTCAACACAACCACGCTGCCCGCCGGGCCAAGCACCCTGCGGCGTGCCAGTTCGGGCTGGATTCCGGTCATGTCCTCACCGTCAATGGCGACAATTCGGTCGCCGGGGCGCAGGCCAGCTGATTCAGCAGGCGAGTTCTTGATGGGGCTGATGATGGTCAGGTAATCGCCGCTTGTATCCACATACGCGCCGATGCCCTCATAAGTTCCTTCCAGTCCGGCGTTGGCATCTATGAACTCTTCTGGGTCCATGTAGGAAGTGTGCTGGTCACCGATGGCTTCCAGCATACCGCGAATGGCACCTTGCATCAGGGCAACATCATCGAGGGGCTGGTCAACGTATTGGGTGTGGACAATTTGCCAGGCTTCCCAGAAGGGCTGGAAGAGTATTTGCAAATCAGCCGGGGTGCTTTCCTGCGCGCCTTCAGGTGTGGCAATCGGCGCTCTGACCGGGCCGCTAATGGGGTTGATGGATGCTGGGATGATATCCGAGGTGTTCGCAAAATATCCGACAGCCAAACCGCTCGCAAACGTACCGGTAAGCAGTATGAGCGCAATCAGGGCAACTAGGGAGTATTTGATAAATTTCATGGTAGGGGTCTCCAACTTTTTCCAAGAATTAAAGGGCTCTTTGAGAATTCCCGTGATAAGTGTCCCGTATTTTGGGTGTTAGCGCACGCGCGTGCGCTAACACCCAAAATACGGGACATTTTACGGCAAATGTCAGAGAACCAATTAAAGGGTAGTGGATTTGGATTAGAAAATGATTAGATATTCGCCATTGAGTGTAAAAAATTTGTATGAAAACAGATTGATAATTATAACCGCCAATCTGTTTGACCGCTCTTTGAGACTAGGCTCGTTGGGAATCCCCAAAATGTGGCCTTCTTTACGGCGAATATCAAAAAACCTATTTGACAAATCTGCGAAGTGGGGTAAAATACCATCCGCCTTAGTAAAATGCCGAAGTGGCGGAATAGGCAGACGCGCTACGTTCAGGGCGTAGTTCCCATACGGGAGTGAGGGTTCAACTCCCTCCTTCGGCACAACTCTCGCATCTTGCGAGAGTTTTTTTGTTTTCTCCATGATAAAATAAAACCATGCAAATCGGACGTTTTCGGCTTGATGTTCGTCGACTGGGCATTATTGTTGGGATAGTTATCTTGCTCTTCCTCATCATGGATTTTAATAATCGCATGGAGGAGTTGACTCGCCTGCAAAAAGAAGCCGCAATTGTGCGCGCCCAAGCGACGGCGGTTATCGTCACCCAGCAGGCACTTCAGACTCAGGTGGCGTATGCCACTTCACCTGCGGCAGTGGATGCCTGGGCGCGGGAGCAAAATCGGATGGCGCAGGATGGCGATATCGTCATTATCCCGCTGCCCGACCCGAATGCCACACCACCTCCAACGCCCATACCTACCCCTGTTTTAAGCGGGCTGACCAAGTGGGATGTCTGGTTTGACTTGCTCTTTGGCGAATAGTCCCTTGCGGGACTATTTGTTTTTGCGGGCGCGGTGAGGTGGGTGATACAAGCGGTTAATTGCGAAAAATGTGGTTCTCTGATAGTTGCCGTAAAGAAAGCCGCATTTTGGGGCGTGCGCGCTCTCACGCCCCAAAATGCGGAGGCTTATCACGGGAATTCCCAAAGAGTCAAAAATGTTCAGGAAAATAAGCAAGACGTTATTCCCGGAAGTTGGACATGATGAAAAAGTCCGTATCAAACGGTCTTTGTCTTTCATGTTGCCAATTGTTGTCGCAATCAGTTTTGTTTTCTGGCTTTTTTTCATGAGTCGCAACCCTGGCGATGAACGCCATTGGCTTATCCTTGCAGCCAGCCTGTTTTCATTGCCAAGTTGCTGGCTGGCTTACAAGAATTACCTGCGCCTTTCCGCCTTGTTGTTTGTGTGTAGCCTGTGGGCAGTTATGTCCATTGGTCTTGTGTATTCAGGGGGAGTCATATCTGTTGGTCACGGTGGTTTCCTGCTCTTGATTTTTATGGCTGGCTTATTGCTGGGGGGGCGGTATGCATTTTTTATGCTGGTGTTGAGTGTCATTAGCACATCATGGGCGGCCTACCTGGAAACTTACGCGCAGTTACCAGAAACACTTCCGACAAAACCGCTAAATCTATGGATTATCTTTAACCTTTATCTTGTGGTTGGTTGGATTCTCTTATCACTGACTATGCGCCATTTGCGCTCTGCGCTGCGTCAGGCCTCGCTCGAACTGGACGAACGTATTCGCGCAGAGAAAGCCTTGCGCAAAAGCCAGGAACGACTTGATTTGGCACTTTCGTCTGCAAATATGGGGATTTTGGATTGGGACCTTGACTCCAATCGGATTACCTGGTCGGGTCGGGCCTACGAGATTTGGGGCATTGACGACCCTGACCTGATAAAGAGCCTGAACGGTGTCATGCGATTGATTCATCCCGACGACCGTGATACTGTCAACCAGGCGATAAAAAACTGCATTGAGGGTGTCTCTTCCCATTTTCAGGTAGAACACCGCATCTTTCTGCAATCCGGCGAAATTGCCTGGATAGGTGCGCAGGGACAGGTATATTGCGAACAGAATAACAAGCCCGTGCGAATCACCGGAACCATGACCGATATTACGCTGAGGAAACAGAGTGAGCAGGCCATTAGCGAGGCCAATAACAGGTTAAGCGCATACACTGATACACTCGAAGAACGCTCCGGCTTGTTGCTTCTCGGCGCGGATGTTGCCCGCGCGGCAACGGCCATTCTCAACCCACGCGCGCTTAGTCAGCAGGTTGTCGAACTGGTGCAAAAACAATTCGATTTGTACTATGTTGGCTTGTTCCTGATTGAAGATGACCCACGCTGGTCCATCCTGCGCGCCGCCACAGGTGAGGCAGGAAAGAAAATGCTGGAGGACGGTCATCGGCTTGAGGTGGGAGTTTCTTCCATGATTGGCTGGAGCATTCTCAACCGCAAAGCGCGTATAGCCCTGGACGTGGGAGAAGATGCTGTCCGTTTTAGCAATCCGTTGTTACCAGATACTCGCTCTGAACTAACCTTGCCGTTGGTCAGCCGCGGTGAGGTGTTGGGCGCACTGACCATTCAGAGCGACAAACCTGCCACTTTTACCCAGGAAAACATGATTTCCTTTGAAACCATGGCCGATTTGCTTGCCAATGCCATCCTTAATGCGCGGCTCTATGACCAATTACAACGCGAACTTGAAGAACGCAAACGTGCCGAAGATAAAATACGCCAACTAAATGTTGAACTTGAGTTGCGTGTCAGACGCCGCACTGCCGCTTTGCGCGCCAGCGAGGAGAAGTTTCGCGCCCTGGCTGAGAACAATCCATTGCAAATTGCGCGATACGACGGTGATGGCCGCTATTTGTATCTCAATCATCTGGGCACGCAAAGCAGATTTAGTCCGGAGCGGGTGATAGGTAAAACCTTGCGCGAAGTTTTTGGCGACCATCCTACGATTAGCTTTGCCGAAGAGAAGATTCGCCAGGTCTTTGAAAGTGGCCAGCCGCTCAAAACTGAATACGGACTCAAGAATTTTGTGGGGCTGTGGTCGATTGCGCCTGAGTTTGACCCCCAGGGGAAGGTCGTCTCAGTCATCTCGACCACGCTCGATATTACCGAGCGAAAACGGACGGAAGAAGAATTGCGTCATCGTTCGGCGGAGTTGCAGGCTGCCAACCGTGAATTGGAGGCATTTTCGTATTCCGTATCCCATGACCTGCGCGCCCCACTGCGCGCCATAGACGGCTTCACCCGCATCCTGATGGATGATTTCGCCAGCCAGCTCCCGGAAGATGGTTTGATGTTCCTGCAACGCACCCGCTATGCCGCCCAAAATATGGGCCAGTTGATAGACGACCTGTTGCGCTTGTCCCGCATTACACGCGCGGAACTTAATCGTCAGGAGATTGACTTGCGTGCCATTGCGCATGAAATTTTGGAACAACTTCAGTCTGCCGAACCAGGCCGGAAAATTAAGGTTGTTGTTGCCAGCAATTTGACCCTGCGCGGCGACGAGCGGCTGGTCAGGGTTGCCCTCGAAAACCTGCTCAACAATGCCTGGAAATTTACCGCAAAAGCCAGGCGGGCGAGCATCAAGGTTGGGAAATTGACGCGAAAAGGCAAAGATATTTTTTATGTGCGCGACAATGGCGTCGGATTCAATATGCAGTACGTAGACAAATTGTTTGGCCCTTTCCAAAGGTTGCATACAGTGGACGAATTTCCCGGAACCGGAATCGGGCTGGCGATTGTCAAGCGCATCATCCACAAACACGGCGGCGAGATTTGGCCTGAAAGCGAACCCGACAAAGGCGCTACCTTTTACTTCACGCTGGAATAAAAAATCCGCTGGATAAAAGCCCAGCGGATTTCTCTTTGTCATTGGGAGGTTAATCCATGTGTTTGATAACTGCGTCACCAAACTCGGAGCATTTTAGCAGGGTGGCCCCCTCCATTAAACGCTCAAAGTCGTAGGTGACAGTCTTGGCGGTAATCGCGCCATTCATACCCTTGACAATCAGGTCGGCGGCTTCAGTCCAGCCCATGTAGCGCAACATCATTTCACCGGAGAGAATGACCGAGCCGGGGTTGACCTTGTCCAGGTCGGCGTATTTCGGCGCGGTGCCGTGCGTGGCCTCGAAAATTGCGTGGCCGGTCTCGTAGTTGATGTTCGCGCCGGGGGCGATGCCGATTCCGCCCACCTGGGCGGCCAGCGCATCCGAAAGGTAGTCGCCGTTCAAGTTCAGGGTGGCGATGACATCATAATCACGCGGGCGAATCAAGACGAATTGCAAGGTGACATCCGCAATCGAATCTTTGATGAGCAGTTTCGACTTCCATTTACCGTTGCCGTGGGTATCCCACAGTTTCAAGGCTTCCTCAACCTCGCCCTTGATTTCGGCTTGCTGGTCGGGAGACATCATCTCGAATCCGGGGTCAATCATCTGGGCATTTTCTTCGACGCTCAGGTTGGGGCTCTTTTCTTTGTTGCCCAAAATCCACGTCTCGCGCTCGGTGACAATCTGGCCGCGGAATTCGCGCTTGGCTAGGGCGTAGCCCCAATCTTTGAACGCGCCTTCGGTGAACTTCATAATGTTGCCCTTATGAACGAGGTTGACACTCTTGCGCTTGTTGTCCAGTGACCACTGGATAGCGGCGCGTACCAAGCGCTCTGTGCCCTCGATTGATACCGGCTTGAAGCCTATCCCGACCGTGTCGGGGAATCGCATTTTGGCGTATTCTTTGGGGAAGGCTTCCTTGAACAGGGCCTTGAATTTTTCGTTATCTTCCGTGCCGTGCTTGAATTCGATACCCGCGTAAATGTCCTCGGTATTTTCACGGAAGATGACCATGTCCACGTGCTCTGGGTGCTTAACCGGCGAAGGCACGCCGGTGTAGTAGCGCACCGGACGCTGGCAGACATACAGGTCGAGCAGCTTGCGCAGGGCCACGTTCAGCGAGCGGATACCGCCGCCAATTGGGGTGGTCAGTGGGCCTTTAATGCCGACCAGGAATTCCTTGAAGGCTTCGATGGTCTCATCAGGCAGCCAACTCTTGAAGAGTTTGAACGATTTTTCGCCTGCATAGACTTCCATCCAGTGAATTTTTCGCTTTCCGCCATAGGTTTTTTTTACCGCCGCGTCGAACACGCGCACAGAGGCTCGCCAGATGTCACGCCCGGTGCCGTCTCCCTCGACAAACGGGATGATTGGGTTATCAGGAACATTCAATTTGCCATTCTGGATGCTGATTTTTGCCCCACCCTGCGGGACTTTTACGTTGGTATATGCCATTTCTGTCTCTCCTTTGCTGATTTTATTGAATTATACCCCCTGGCTGGCGGCGTACCTCGAGCCAGTTTATTGGGGCTCTCTGATATTTGCCGTGAAGAAGGCCGCATTTTGGGGTGTGAGCGTGCGTACGCACGCTCACACCCCAAAATGCGGGGGCTTATCACGGGAATTCCTAAAGAACCTTTATTGGGGTTCTCTAACATTACAGCGTAAAGTTCCAAAAAAATCCCGAAAAATGGTTATGCAAGGGGGCGTACACCCCCATGCATAACCATTTTCGGTTACCTCTGGAAGGGAATGCGCAGCAGGAATGCAACCTTGCGTTGTAATACGAAAATTTCTACTTTATTTGCGCTCAACCTCGACCCAGAGTTGTTCGCCATTGGTGGACAAGCGAATCCAGCCGTTACGGTCGGTGCGCAGGATGTTCTGGTCGCGCAGCAAGTCAAGAGTTTCACGCGGCGGCAACCCAAATGAATCATCCCCGCCGACAGAAATGATGTACATTTGCGGTGCAAGGTTGAACAACCATTCGGGCGGATTGGCCTGGGCGTAACCGCTTTCGGCCAGCAGCAAGGCCGTGACTGGGCCGATATTGCGTCCGTTTTCGAGACGTTCAAAGGTCTCGAAATTGACGCCGATGGGCAGCACGACGCGGAAGATGTCCCACTCGACCAGCAGCACCATGCCGCGCGGCGACATATCCAGCACGCGCAGTTTTGCGCCTTCCCCCAGGTCGAGTTCGCTGCCGACTTCGGCGCGGGTCGATTCAGCCCCGGTTCTGAGCGTCCAGTCGTTAATCCGCTGGGACGAGTACGAACCTTGCAAATCGCCGCTCCACAGCACGGCCTGGGGTGTGAAGCGGTCGAGGACGGTTGGCAGGGCGGCGACCTGGTTCTCACGTGGGGCGGCGATGACCAGGTAGTCGAGAGAGCGGTTGAAGGGCGGCAGGCGGCGTCCAAGTTGGTCAGAGAGGCGGGTGTGACTGGGGCCGCCATTGATGAGCAAGTTGCGCCCGGATGGGGTTTGTATCAGCACGGCGTCACCAGAGCCGACATCCAGGAAGGTGATGTGCAGGCGTCCATCAGGAGCGGAGAAGTTCTGGCGCAGGGCGAGTGTCAGGAGAATTGTGAGAAGCGTCAGTGCGATAGCGGGGGCCAGGGCGTGTTGAAGTTTTGTCTTTAGCGTATCCGGGCTGAGGGTCAGGGCGAACAGGAGGGTGTAAATCGCCAGTAAAAAGAGCAGGCTGAATTCCCCCAGCACGATGAGAGTCCACTCGAAGCCGGCGAAGGTCTCTATCATGCGGATGATGTAGGCGGCAAAGGGCCAGGCCAGGGCGGCCAGCACTTTGGCGAGCGGCATGTAAAGGTGGCTTACGGCGACGGACAGCCCGCCCAGCATCATAAAGGGCGGCAGGGCCGGCAGGATGAGCGGGTTAAGCACAAAGCCCGCCAGGGCAACGCGCCCGAAGTGGTAGGCAACCAGCGGCAGAGTCATTACCTGGGCGGCAAAAGTAATGACGAAATAACCGGCAAACGGGCCGACCAGCCGCTCGACCAGGCTTTCGGGCAGGATGCGGCGCAGTTTTGCATTTGCCCAGTTTTGCCAGGGCTGGGCGTAGAGAATCAGGCCGAGGGTTGCCACAAAAGAGAGTTGAAAACCGACATGCCAGAGTAGCAGCGGGTCTACGAAGGCCATAACCAGGGCGGCAACGGCCAGTGTGTTAAGGCCGATGGTCTGGCGTCCCATTTGCAGGGCCAGGATGGCCAGTGTCCCCATGATGGCGGCGCGCACCACTGATGGCGTTGCGCCAACCAGCAGGGTGTAGCCAATGATGCCCAGAATGGTCAACACAGCCCCTGCTTTGTTTCCAAATAGGCGGCCAAAAATGGTCGAGAGCAGCAGGGCCAGGATGGCGACGTGCATCCCGGAGATGGCGATGATGTGGGAGGTGCCGGTGTCGCGGAAGGCCTGCTGCAATTCGGGCGACATGCCTTTTTCGTTGCCGAGCATGATGCCGTGCAGGAGCGAGGCTTCGGGGTCGGGGAAGAGCAGGTAGATGCGGTTGGACAGGCTGGCCTTTAGCCGGTACATCAGCGACCAGAAAGCGTGCTTTTCGCCGTCCTGTGGCAACAGGGTGACGCGGTTGGCATTCATTACGCTGTGGACGCCGCTCAGGGCCAGGTAGTCACGGTAGGAGAAGACTTCGCCCTCGGCGGGAGTCTCGATATCGCCGCGCGCGCGTATCAGGCTGCCATATTGCAAGTCCTGTTCCTGGCGACTGCGGATGAGTACCAGTCCCTCAATAGGGATGTCGCCCTCGCCAAAATCAACCGCGTGGACTTTGACGCGCAGGTTTTGATAGCCATCGCGGATATCGGGCGGTTCGGTCAGCGAGCCTGTCACCCAGACGGTGCGCGGATAGTCGTTGTAGTAGGCCAGGGTTTCGGGGGTGATTTCCGGCTGGGCCAATTCGTAGCGCACTGCGCCAAAGAAGATGAAGAAGGGAATCAGGGCCAGCAAAAAACTGCCGCTTTTGTCGAGCAAGCGCCAGATGACGCCGGCCAGCAATCCCAACCCGGCCAGGGCAGCCCAGGCCGGCACGGGCAGGGTCATCTGGACGGCCAGGATGATTCCAAAAAGGAAGGCCAGCGCGAGCCAGAAAATGTGGATATTGGCGAGGCGGTCGAGGTTAAGTTTCATGCCGGGTTGATTGTACTTTAATTTGCTGTTGTGATGGCTGGGTTCTCTGATATTTGCCGTAACGAAGGCCGTATTTTGGGTGTGAGCACGCGCGTATGCGGCGTGCTCACACCCAGGAAACTTCTCACGGGATTTCCCAAAGAGTCGATGGATGTTGAGAGTGATTCTACTCCCAATCGTGATATATTTCAGATTGAATGATGCCACAAACCGCATTTCCCCCATCCCCCTGTCCCCTTCCCCGCTGGAAGGGGGAAACCCGCGAATTTGCTATTTGGATGGCGTTCGCCGTCCAAATAGCAAATTCGCGGTAATTTAAGAATACAATGAACCCAACCAAGAAAATTCTCGTCACCGGCCCAACCGGATATATCGGCGGACGCCTGATTCCGCGCCTGCTTGAAGCAGGATACGATGTGCGCGTGCTGGCGCGCGACCCTTCGCGTTTGCAGGGCCGTTCCTGGCTCAAGGACGTGGAAGTGGCGCAAGCCGATGCGCTCGACTCCGCCAGCCTGCCCGCCGCGCTGGAAGGCGTTTCGACCGCCTATTACCTGATTCACGGGCGCCAGGGCGGGAAAATCACCGCCGAGCGCGACATGACCGCTGCCCGAAATTTCGTCCGCGCAGCCGACGAGGCCGACATCGAGCGCATCATCTACCTGGGCGAACTGGTCGACCCGACCGCAAAACTCTCGCTTTACCTGCGTTCGCGCCATGAGACCGGCTACATCCTGCGCCAGGGACGTGTGCCCGTGACCGAGTTCCGGGCTGGCATGATTGTCGGTTCGGGCAGTGCGCTCTTTGAAATGGTGCGCTACCTGGCCGAATTGCAGCCGGTTTTTATATGCCCGAGTTGGTTTTTCTCCAAAGCCCAGCCGATTGCCATCCGTGATACGCTCAGTTACCTCGTTTCGGCGCTGGAGACGCCCGAAAGCGTCGGCAAACTGATTGAAATCGGCGGCGCGACCCAATTGACCTATGCTGATATGCTACTCGGTTACTCGAAGGAGCGCGGGTTTAAACGCCTGCTCATCCCGACCCCGGTCTATGCCCCGCGACTCTCGGCTTACTGGGTGCACATGGTGACGCCGGTTTCGTATCGAAGTGTGTTGCCGCTCATCGAAGGCCTGCATATCGAAAGCGTTGTGCGTGACGACCTGGCAAAAAAACTTTTTCCGCACGTCGAACCGCTCGACTTCCAGACCGCCGTGCGCTATGCGCTGGTCAAAATCGAAAACGGCGAAGTCGAGACCTCCTGGAGCGACGCGCTCGTCACCAGCGCCGGGGATGTGACCCCCTACCAGTTCAAACTGGAAGAAGGCATGTTCCTGGAAAAACGCCAGACGCTGACCAACCTGCCCGCCGATGCCATTTTCCGTGCGTTTAGCGGAATCGGTGGCGAGCGCGGCTGGATGTATATGGACTGGGCCTGGGCCATCCGCGGCTGGATGGACAAGGCCGTTGGCGGGGTCGGCCTGCGGCGCGGACGACGCCACCCGGACGACATCCGCGCTGGGGAGTCGCTCGACTTCTGGCGGGTCGAATCGTTCACACCCGGTCGGTGTATGCGCCTGCGGGCTGAGATGAAAGTGCCGGGCAAGGCCTGGCTTGAGTTCCAGGTCACGCCGCAGGAAAACGGCAAGAATCTCTTCGTCCAGACTGCCTACTTCGCTCCGCGCGGCCTGTTTGGCTATCTCTACTGGTACGCCATGTGGCCCGCCCATCGCTTTATTTTTGATGGGATGCTACGGCGGTTGGTAACCCGGGCAGAAGAAATTAGTGGTCAGTGACCAGTATCCAGTAATCAGTGACCAGTATCAGTGACCAGTATCCAGTGGTCAGACGATATTCGATAATTCGATATTCGTTATTCGAGCCACGAATTATCGAGTATCGAATAACGAGTATCGCTCTCTACAGGTAAAACTCCCTTGAACCCACCCCCCACCCAAATCCAAAAATTAATCCTCATCGGCGGCGCGACCGGTTATATCGCCAGCCGCCTGATTCCGCGCCTGCTCGAATCGGGCTATCGGGTGCGCTGCCTGGCGCGTAACCCAGAACGATTGCGCAATCGCGCCTGGTTCGGGCAGGTCGAAGTCGTGGCCGGGGATGTGACTCGTGCCGAGAGCCTGCACGCGGCCATGAGCGGCGTCAGCGCGGCCTATTACCTGATTCACAGTATGGCCGCCGGACATGGCTACCACCGCATCGACCTGGAATCGGCGCGCAATTTTGCCGGGGCGGCCAAAAAGGCCGGGGTGGAGCATATCATCTACGTCGGTGGGCTGGCCGACCCGCGCGAAAAACTGGCCATGCACCTGCTCTCACGCATCGAAAGCGGCGTGGCCCTGCGCGAAGCCGGTGTGCCGGTGACCGAGTTCCGCGCAGGGGTGATTGCCGGGCCGGGCAGTGTCTCGTTCGAGATGATTCGTTTTATCGCCGAGCAATTCCCACTGATGGTTGGGCCGAACTGGTTACAACACCGCTCCCAGCCGATTGCAACCAGCGACATCATCGAGTATTTGCTGGCGGCGCTCGAAACGCTCGAATGCCGCGGCGAAATTGTTGAATTGGGCTGCGAGAAATCGCGCAGTTATATTGAAGTGATGCAAGAATACGCCCAGATTCGCGGACTGAAACGCAAAACTTTGCTTTTGCCGTTTATCCCACCGTTAGTAATGGCCTTTATGATTGACAAATTGACTCCGGTAGAGTTCTCGTACGCTTTGCCGCTTGTGGAAGGACTCCAGAACGACAGCCTGGTGCTCGAGCCGACCGCCCGGCGCCTGTTCCCGCACATCGAGCCGTTGGATTACGCTGAAGCCGTGCGCCAGTCGTTGGCTGACCTTGACCCGCGCAAAATCGAGCCCATCTGGCTGGATTCTGGCCGCGAGCATGTGCGCTTGAAGCATGAGGGCTTTTTGGTTGATTATCGGGTAATTGGGACTTCAACGTCTCCCGACGTTGGGAATTCCCAACATCGGGAAATATTGGAGTCCTTAAGTTTTCCGCGTGTGAGCGGCTGGGAAACGGCGGCCCAGGATAAAGGGGGAACGGTCCTGCTGCAAGCGCGGGGAAAACTGCCCGGGCAGTTGTGGTTCGAGTGCGGCACTATGCCTGGGGGCAAGACATCCCGCACAATTTTCTTCGCGCCCAAAGGCCTGCCGGGATTCCTGTATTGGCTCATGCTTTGTTTTTTGGGG
>JAWOIR010000470.1:0-4835 GCA_046484545.1 Anaerolineales bacterium | reverse complement strand
CATCACATCCATCCCTGGAATGCAGGGGAGACTCAAATGGTTTATCGCCAGAGCAATCAGTTCGCAAAGCAAAGCCCGGAAGCGGTTCAGGAGGTTTTAGGAGTTTTTGCCACAATTGCTGGTTTGGCCCGTGAAGGCCAGGTGGATACAACTGGCCGACCCAAAAATCCATTGCAATTGGCCGCCACTATGCGGGTATTAATCAGGCATGGTGGCTATGATTCCAGCCTTTCAATTTCCGCGCAAAACTTTCTCTCTGCAAGCCTCGGCTTGTTTGCGGAACTTTTGGGTTATCGAGGCGTTTATCCCAAGTTTCTTGCTGAATAAAAACAGGTTCTCTGACATTTGCCGTAAAGAAGGCCGCATTTTGGGGTGTGAGCGTGCGCGTTTGTGGCAGGCTCACACCCCAAAATGCGGGGATTTATCACGGGAATCCCGAAAGAGCCTAAAAACAAGACGGTGTTGAACTGAATCAAAAAGGAAATGCTCACGAACAAGGAGCATTTCCTTTTTCTTTAGAATCAGTCCGATTTTATCCGCCGGACAGGCCTTGCGTAACCACCGCCCGTGCCGGGAACCAGTGACGTGTTTTCAGGCAAATCTGGACCAGCAATAACATGATTGGCACTTCAATCAGCACGCCGACCACCGTCGAGAGCGCCGCGCCGGATGTCACGCCGAAGACGGTCACAGCGGTGGCAATGGCGACTTCAAAGTGGTTGCTCGCGCCAATCATCGAAGCGGGCGCAGCTTCTTCGTAAGTCAGCCCAAGCAGTTTCGAGACGCCGTATCCCAGTCCGAAGATGACGAGTGTCTGGATGGCCAGCGGCACGGCAATCATAGCCACAATGAGTGGGGAGGCCAGGATGACGCCACCCTGCAGCATAAACAGGAAAACCAGCGTCAGCAGCAGGGAAGCGACCGAAATCGTGCCCATGTGCTTGAGAAAGACGCTTTCGTACCATTCGATACCGCGGCGTTTAATCAACTGTGTGCGCGTGATGTAACCGGCCACCAGCGAAACACCGACATACAACATTACGCTCAGGAAGATGGTCATAAACGGCACGACCATTTCGGCAACCCCCAGCAGGAAATTGCCGAGCGGCGCGTACAGGAAGAGCATGGTCAGGGAGTTGATGGCGACCATCACCAGCGTTAGTCCCATGAAGCCGCGCGACAGGTAACTCCAGACCAGCACCATCGCGGTACACGGCGCGATACCGAGCAAAATCATCCCGGCGATGTACTCGCTGGCCATGTCGTACTCCACAAAGGGGGCAAAAATGACGCGGAAGAACAGCCAGGCGAAGAAAAACATCGTGAAAGGCTTGATGGCCCAGTTGATGACCAGCGTCATCACCACCGGCTTGGGCGCTTTGAAGGCGTTGACCACTTCGCTGAAATCAATCTGCACCATGATGGGGAACATCATACCGAACAGCAAAATCGCAATCGGGATATTCACCTGGGCATAGGACATATCGTTGAGCGCCTGCGCCAGCCCGGGGAAAATCGCGCCGAGTGCAATGCCGACTGCGATACACAGCGCCACCCAAACGGTCAGGTATTTCTGGAAAAAACTAAGGTCATACGATTTTTCTTGGCTCATTTGCATTTCTCCTGTGGGGAATAATTAATCACCTGGCACGCTAGCCAGAATATTTTTTATTTCACGCGCAATTTCATCACGCACGCGCCGGAAATCTTCCATATCGTCGGTTTTTGCCGGGTCGAAGAAACTGTGATGGACTTTCTTTCCCTGCCCCAGCCAGACGGGGCAATCTTCCGCCGCAGAATCGCAGACCGTGACCACCAGGTCGAAATCTACCTCCCGGAATTCATCCGGCAGTTTCGAACGACCCTCGTGCTGGATACCGATTTCTTCGAGCGCGGCCAACGCCTTGGGGTGGGTATAACCCGCCGGCTTTGTCCCGGCGCTGACGGCTTGCCATTCGTCCCCATAGCGGGCATTGACAATCGCCTCCGCCATCTGGCTGCGGCATGAATTTCCGGTGCATAAGAACAAGACTTTTTTCATGGTTCCTCTCCTTGTTGTTTGTAGAACGAGATATTATCTCGTTCTACCCGGAGAGAATGTTATCGTCCTGTTAACGTCCCGCGCGCTTTGTCTCGGCGTTGCTCGACAATCATGCGGGAAGATTTTCAGGCTGCTTCGAGCGCGTCGGTCAGCCAGGTGGTCACTTCCGCCGGGGAGGGGATGCGTCCGCTGGAGACGACTTTTTCGTTGACGACCAGGCCGGGCGTCGAGAGAATGTTGTAGGCCATGATGTCGGCGTAATCGGTCACTTTGACGATTTCCGCCTCCAGCGACATCTCATCGACCACTTTTTGGGTAATTTGCTCGACACGCTTGCAGTTGGCACAGCCAGAACCGAGAACTTTGATGGTTAACATACGAACTCCTTTTTAAATTATGAAGGATGAACTACCTGACACCCGACACCTGACACTCATTACGGACACTGAATCACACCCTGCGCCCACAGGCAGACGCCGCAGACCGGGCCGGGGTTGCTCATGCAATCTTCCACATTTTCGAGCGAGTAATCGCAGCCGCCGCAGAAAGTACAGGGCGCAAAGACAAAATTGTGCAGCCGTTCGCGGTAGGCGACGTACGCCTCGTCCAGCCACAGGTCTTGCAGCGAGCGTTCTGTCACATTGCCGATGACGTGCTTGTAGTTGCGGTGCGGCTTGTTGTGCAGGAAAGTGTCGTGGGTATGCATCAGCGGCCAGCATGGGGCCGCCTCGCCGCGGAAATTGATGGACATGGTGCCGCTCTCGACAAAATTACACACATCGCTCGCGCCGCCCCAGTTGTTGCCTGCGAAATTGACGTTGCAGCCGCTGTTGAAGGCGTCGAACAGGGCTTGGCGGGTTTCTTCGCTGAAATCCATCTTGGGCAGGCTCAAATTGGGCGTGCTGGACGAGTTCATATAAGCCGTGTTGCGCAGCGAAAGGTCGTACAGGCGTTCTTTCTGCATGTCGTCGGTGGCCGGCTGCACATTGCTGACTGAAAAATGCTTGGCGCGCAAACTGCGTCCGAGGCGGATGATTTTGGGCAAATCCTGAATGTTGCGCTTCATGGCGACAAACGCGATTCCAAGTTCCGGGTGGGGGAAGTGCCCGCCCTTGCGCATCGAGTTGAACTTGCGCAGGTTATCCAGAATTTTGGGCAGTTCGGCCCCAATGCGAATATCGGCGTAGGTTTCAGGGGTGGCGCCATCCAGCGAGACCCACAAGACATCCAGCCCGCTGTCGATGACCTTGCGGGCTATTTTTTCGTTCAGCATGGTCGCATTGGTAATCAGTTCGACCTTGACGCCCAGGGTCTTGACCTGTTTAACCCATTCGAGCGTGCGCGGATGGAAGAGTGGCTCGCCGATGCCGCCGAAATAGACATCCGGAATCGGGTCGAGAGCTTTGAGCCCCTCGAAAATAGCCTGGAAGGTCTCTTCGCTCATCTTGCCGTCGGCTTCGTGCCAGGCGTTGCGGAAACAGGTGATGCAATCCAGGTTGCAGGCGATGGTTGGCTCGATGTAAATTTTGGTCAGTTGTGTCACCGGTCGGTGCATGCGCACCTGGTTTTTGCTTTCGTCCAGGCGCACTTTTGCGCCGGGATGAAGCCCGTAGCGCGCGGCAACGTCCTTTGGGATGACCAAATCCCCGTTTTCGTTGACCTGCGCCCAAGCGGTGGTGGGTTTTGTCGAGACAATCATCGTTTACACTCCTATACCTGATAAAAATTGTCAGTAGATTACGAATATTTTGCAAGGAGTCCGATTTTTGGTGTGTATAGCGCGTACGCGCTATACACACCAAAAATCGGAAATTCTTCCATACTGATTGTACTAATCAGCGGCGGCAGGCTGCGGCTTTCTCTGGCTTACCAGCCACAATATGCCTGTTAAAACTACCAGTAAACCTGCCAGAATGAGCAATACCAGTCCCAGCGGGGTGCCGTCTATCCACGCGCCGTAAAGCAGACCTGCCACGGTGCTGAACAAGGCCACCCAGCCGACATAGACCCAGGCGCGCAGTCGTCCGATAATCGCGATGGTCAGCAGGATGCTCTGCAGGCTGAGTTCAGGGCCGGAAATCAGGTAAGCCAGCAGCGGGCCAGGGTGCATGCCCAGTGACAGGAACATCTGCGCAATTGGCACCTCGACCAGGGTCGGGAAATACATGATGACACCGAACAACACGCTGACGAAGTTGCCCTGCACGTTGTTTTGCCCGGCCAGGCTTTCAATCCAGGCGGGCGGCAAAATCTGGCGCACCACGCCGACTGCGAAAACGCCGATGAGCAGGATGGGCAGGATTTGCTTGACAAACCTCCACGATTCCCACAAAAAGTCGCGGGTTTCGTCTTCGTTCAAGGTGTATTTCAACATCCAACCCAGGCCCAGGGTGCTGGCCAGTACGCCCAAGAATTTACCGGTAAAACCGAGAGTCAGACCGTCGGGGATGGGTGTGAACTTCATCGAAGCGGTCAGCAGGGTCAGGCCGAGCATGACCCCGGCAGCCCATGTCCAGCGGTTGAAACCTTCATGGATGTTCTCGATACCCTTCCAGGCAGTCAGGCCAATCAGGGCCAGCATCCCAATCAGGAGGACACCTTGAGCGCTGATGCCTTCCTCGCCTTTCGACGGGTCGAACGGCACGAGTTCGGTCAGCCAGGCCTCGAAGTTGTCCACGCCGTCAATCGGCAGGTTGAGACTGGCGTAGGTATGGGTCAGGAAGCCGAACTGGAAGGTTCCGGCGGCCAGCAGGGCCACCAGCACCAGCATGAATACGACTGCCGCGCGGCGCAT
>JAWOIR010000327.1:0-4891 GCA_046484545.1 Anaerolineales bacterium | reverse complement strand
TCTTGAACAAAACTACCCCCATGCTGGGGGCTACGGCGAGCTCCGCCGAAAGCACGCCTGTGGAGAGTATGTAAGCCCTGGTTTCAGGCAACGCTCGATGAAGCAGGAACCAAACAGCATTCTGTCATGTACAGATTTGCATAGGTTTTGGAGAGCGGCAGGCCAATCAAATACACCTATGGAACTCTTCTTCAACGCGTGATTTATCATTATTGGTATCACCTTGGAGAGAACATGGCCATACGCCAGCATTTAGGCCATAGCCCTCTGCCGCAATTTGTTGGCAATATTGATGACAAAGCGCCTTACCGGGCAGAATAATCTCAAGACTGGAGCAAACTGATGAGCCTTCCTGAATACGAATACAAAGGTCTAATGGCCGAAGCATGGGATATCCTGCGCGGCGATACGTCAAACTGGGCAGACCGCTTTTTTTACCAGCAATTCATTGAACAGACTGGTCAGCCGGTTTTGGATGTTGGCTGCGGCACGGGGCGCTTATTGCTGGATTACCTTTCCCAGGGCATTGATATTGATGGGACTGACAATTCTCCCGATATGCTTGCCATTTGCAGACAAAAAGCGGAAAGTAAAGGCCTGCGCCTCAATCTTTATGAACAGCATCTTGAATCCTTGTCGCTGCCTCGTCAATACAAGACTATCTTGGTCCCATCCAGCACGATTCAGTTGATTACTGAATCGAGAATGGCAACGCAAGCATTAAGGAATCTATACAATCATTTATTGCCAGATGGCGCGCTTGTTGCCTCCATCATGACGCTGTGGAAACCTGGCGAGCCGCTTTTTTCAGAATGGGAGAAAACGGCTGTGTCTGAAGATGGCGTCAGATTTAGACGGGTTTCCCGTTCCTGGTACAGCCCTGAAACCGAGTGCGAAAGCACAGAAGATTTGTATCAACAGATTTTGGATAATCAAGTCTCGAGGGAGGAAGTACACCGGCGTTCTCCGGCAACCCGCTCCTATTCACAAGACCAGGCTCAAAAGTTATTTGAGGATGCCGGATTCGATCCTGTGGAATTGCGCAGTGAATTTACCTTTGAGTCCGCCAAGGCTACTGACACTTTGTTTACAGTTATCGCCCGGAAAAAACAAGCAGAACCTTAAGACCTGGCAGGCGGAGCACTGAGCCTGCCGAAGTGTCTCACCTAAACCTTGCCCCGCCATCAAGCCTGCGCGGACACGCGCCCTGACAGGGCCAGGCTTCCCGTAGGCCTGTCAGGTCTCTCTCGAAATTGGTGACAAACGCCAGTTGACTCGCCGGGCGGATTTTTGGTTCTTTAGGAATTCCCGTGATAAGTCCCCGTATTTGGGGGTGTGAGCGCGCGTACGCACGCTCACACCCCCAAATACGGCCTTCTTCATGGCAAATATCAGAGAACCAGTTTTTTCTATCATGTTTGAAGATGGTTTCATGTACTCATCTGCTGCTTTACACCGGAGGCTACATCAGAGATGTTAAAAGGACAAAAAACGCTTTTGCGCGCCATCACCCGGGATGATTTGGAACGCTTGTGGCAATTTAACAACGATATTGAAGTTGAACTGGCTGGCGGTGGCGACCCTCCCATGCCGCAATCTTTGGCGCGCCTCCAGGCAGAATATGAAAACGACCTTGCAAAAGGTGGAAGGGATGGCGCAGCCTTTGCAATTGAAGCGGACGAAAAATGTATTGGGCAGTGCGCATTATTTAACTTCAATGAGACCGCTCAAAATTGTGAAATTGGAATCACCATTGGGGATAAAGCATACTGGGGGAGCGGCTATGGCCGTGATGCAATTTTATGCCTGCTTGATTATGCATTTCGCCATCGAAATATGCGCCGCGTGTATTTGTCTGTCAATGGGAACAATCTGCGCGCAATTCGCGCCTATGCCGCCTGCGGTTTTGTAGAAGAAGGTCGCTTACGCGCCCATGTTTGGAGCAATGGAGAATATATCGACCTGGTCATGATGGGTTTGCTGCGAACAGAATGGGTTGATTCGCCGAACCTTAAGCCCTGACGGGCGGAGTTGCGGCTCCATTTTCTTCTCCGAGACTCGCTGCTCCCTACTACCTGGGCGTGTGAACGAGTTTTATCGTCAGCACGCCATACACTTTACCGAATTTTGACTGTTCGAAACGCTCTTCTGCAGCAATGGGATTGCCGTTATCCACTTTCATTGCGAACGAATACAGCCCGCCTTCAGCATGGTCGCCATATAATGACTCGCCCGAGTTCTGCACCAGGGGCATATCTAACACAATTTGCTCATCATCCGTCTCGATGGTATAGGTTTCGTTCTGTGCACCAAAGCGGTCGAATCCCACGGTGACCGTCCCTTCGCAGGGATTAAAGTCTTTTATCTTAACCTGGACAGGATAGGCAGGCGCGGTAATCACCGCGTTCGGGCTGGTTGCGGAGGTGTACATTCCCTGTCCTGTCCCCTGACAAGTCGAAAGGCTGTTGGCTTCGAACTGCACATTGACCTTACTGTCAGTCACCCATGCCTCGTCGGGCAAGTGCACATCAAAATTAATCTGCACTTCGAACTTCAGCACATTTTGCAATCTTTCTAAGATGGCTTCCGTACGATTTTCTGCCCCCAGGAGCTGCGCGTTTCGAGCGACAAACAGCACCGCAGGGATTTTTTTATAGTTGTGTTTTTGCCCGATATCTTCAATGAGCCGCTCGACCAGGCGGTCATGCCACACAGCCAGTCTTTCCAGCAGTTCGGTGCTGCGCTCTGAAGCAGCGCTCGAAAATTGCAGCATACGAGCAACCTGGAATGAAAATGCGGTAACGGCCAGCAGCTTCTCCTCATTGCCCTGGTTGAGATTCATCAGTTGAGAAGCTTTGTGATACAGGCGACTTATCAGCCTATGTTCCACATCCCCAACCTGGTCGGCATCGCCGACACCGGTACGAGCCAACACACTCCGAATCGACAACATCCGGTTGATTAACTGGCGCTCCGGTTCCATGGCCTTGTTAACAAATTGGTCAATCTTCTCCCCATTTTTCTGCCCCGTCTTTGCATCTGCACATTCCAGGGGAATCGAAGGCGGCGCCGGCACTTCAATATCCTTTTTGAGGAGCTTATCGGCCTCCTTCAAGGCTTGTAAATATTGCTCGGAATATTGTTTGTGAATTCCTTGCAGTTCAGGGTTGCTGGGGCGGCTGGCAAAGTAGCTGCTGAAATGTAAAATCTCCGCAGTAGCCTCGGGCGCGGTCAAATCGTGCAAAGCATAATCGACCTCGTCTCCCGAATGATTCCCGGAAAGTATCAGCGTGTGCTCATCCAACCCGGGGCCGCTCACGCTCAGGCGGAGGGGCAGGCGGAATTCCAGTCCATCCGGCTCGAGCACTATCCCGCTCACGAGTCCGGGGACGGCACTGCTCTGTAGTTCGGTCAACGGGAACATCTTCAGCGTTTGTGTTGTCTCCAGCGCACCAGCCGGTATGGTCAGGGTCCACGTGAGCCCGGCAGCATCGACAAGCTGCATCTCGACAAGTGAATCTTCAGGAGAGACCTGGCGGGATGTACCGGAGGCCGTGTCCGTCTGGAAGGAGATGGAGCCCAGGTCTGGAAAATCGTACTGTAGCGGTTCATAGCTCTCGCTTAGGATGTTGATTTCGACCGGCTCCTGTCCGACGCTGCTTGAATCGGATGGCCCCTCACCCGGCGGATTCTCTTCGCCGGGGAACAGGGATTGCATGAACGAACATCCCAGCACCGCGACCACGGTGCAGAGAATGATGATAACTCGGATGGTACCGGGGAATTGGGGGCGGCGTATGGGCATAATTACTCCTGTGATGAAATCGATGAGCCATTTCGTTTTTAGGGGCAACTGCTGAACCTGTTTGTGGATTCTATCACAAGCCCAACGTTCCTTGCACCTCCCCAAGGTTGGGTTCTTTAGGAATTCTCGTGCTCCAGCGTTGCCAATAAAGTGCCACAAGGTAAGCGGTTGGCAACTTTTCGTGTTCAAGCTCGTTGCTCAAATAGCGATACCACTTGCCGCGATAGAGGATTTCAACCAGCCGAACCTGTTGCCTGGTTTCATCCTTGCCAATCCAGACCAGGGAATCATGCACCGTTGGGATTTGACAATGGAGCGCTCAAGGGTGTAAGCCCTCAAACTTGAGAGAATGACCTGGCCGGCCTGTTGCGGATAAAATTGGTGACAAATGCCAGTTGACTCGCCGGGCGGATTTTTGCTATAGTATTGGGGATGGGTTTTGAAAGAGATAGGGTTCTTATAGACCCGATGGCTTTATAAAACGCCGATAGGGATTCTCGGAGGTTTTTTTTGACAAGCAAGTTTCTGCAATGGTGGCTGCGAAATCTCTGTGGGCTGAAGCATGTCCTCTAAGCGTTCATTGATTCCCAATAAGCCCCGCCGCATCCAAAGAAGAGGCTTACTCTTCACCGTGGTCAGATTTGCGGGCTTGCTGCTTAAAGTCGCTGGTCTGTTGCTGCTCGCTATCGCCTTGATAGGTTTCTTCTTTATGTTTGTGCGGCTCGCTCCAACATTGATTGAATCGGTGCGACAGCCTGACCAGAATATGGCCGGGTTTGTATTTCTCGTATCGCTGGGTTCCCTGTTGTTCTTCCCGATTATCGGCCTGGTTGCTGTTGCGATGACTGGCGTTGGCTTTGCCCTGGGCTATATTGGGACAGAACCCCGCGTCGACATGGGTCATCCAATCGAGAGTCCTGCTGATAAAAAAGAATGCGAATCACCGGGCGAGTCAGAAACAGAAAATGGGAATGCCTGATAAATTCCGCCGCCTGACACGCTTGCAGTGAGCAAGTGGGATTCTGCGCGATTTACAAGCATTTTTTCCGTAGACCCGCCAGGCCTGTTGCGTGTAGGAAATCGCAG
>JAWOIR010000220.1:0-6003 GCA_046484545.1 Anaerolineales bacterium | reverse complement strand
CCATCGATCTCGCCGCCCTGCCGCTCGACGATGGGCCGACCTACGCGATGCTGCAGAAGGGCGATGCGGGCGGGGTGTTCCAGTTCGAAAGCCAGGGCATGCGCGACGTGCTGCGCGCGATCCTCGGCTTCAGCGGCGGCGCCGAACCACTGCCCGAAAATTACCGCAACTGGAACCTGACCTACGAGGGCTTGCTGATTACCTTCGATGAATACCAGGTGGCTCCTTACGCCGCCGGAATGCAGCAAGTGCTTGTGCCGTTTGATGTGTTGGAGAATTATTTCGCCGAAAGTTTCAGCAATTTGGCTCCATAATTTACTTTCCTCTTGTATAAACAAAGGCTCTTTACGGAAACAGTAAAAAGATTTCTCCCTGCGGTCGAAATGACAAATGTTTGGTGTACCCCTGAACGATTACCCAAAACAAACAGGACAGGAGTTTTTACCCTGTCCTGTTTGTTTTCTGTCTGTGGAGATTTATGGTTCGAAGCGAAACGGCTGAATTTGTTCCGAAAATTGTTGAACCAGGTCGGCGTATTCCGGCTCGTAAGCCAGGTTTTGCAACTCGTAACGGTCATTGACCATGTCATACAATTCCATCTCGCCGGTAATGTATTCGACATATTTCCATTCATGGGTGCGAATGGCCCAGTAATCAGGGATGGTGGCAGACAGGTTGGATGGGTCGTCGGCCTCGCCGTCTTTGTAATGCTCAATAAAAATATGGTCACGCCATTCGATTTCTGGATTCTTTAGGAGCGGAACCAGGCTGACGCCGTCCAGGCCTTCGGGAATGGGGATGTTGGCAAAGTCCAGCATGGTCGGGGCCAGGTCAATGTTGAGGGCAAAGTTAGGCTCGACGCGCGGTATATCCCCCAGGCGTGGATAAGTCACGATAAACGGAATCTGGATGCACTCTTCGTAAGGACAGTCTTTGCCAATCAAATGATGTTCGCCAGCCGCCATGCCGTTATCCGAAATAAAAATGATAACGGTATTTTCACGAATCTGGCGTTTATCAAGCAAGTCCAGGATTTCCTGAACGCCTTCATCAACGGCCAGCAGGGTTCTTAGCATACCCTGGTCATCGTTGAAGGCATGATTGTAGTTAAGTCCTTTCCTGTCCCTGAGCCATTCCGGTTTGTCGCTCATGTCTTCTTCCAAAAAATTCGGCGGCCAGTGGGGTTTCCAGTCATCATCGGTGGTAAAACGGTGTTCATGCCGCTTGGCAGAATGATAGGGATAATGCGGGGCATAGTAACTCAGGGTCAGCATGAAAGGCTGGTCTTTGGATGCAACGATAAATTCCTTGGCTTTGCGCGTGAGCACATCAGTGCTGTAATCTTTTTCGTCATTGCCATAAGTGACGAGTTTGCCATTCTCATTAAATTGATAACCATAGAAAAATGAGAACTTGGGGAAACTTTTATCCCGGTCCCAGAAAATTTGGTAATCATCCCAGCCAGGCGGACGGTAATCCAGCCCCAGCGAGGTGATGTAGTTCAAATACTTGCCAAGCAGGGCGGTGCGATAGCCGGCTTCCTGAAACCAGACTGCGTAGGTTTCTCCGTCTTTCGTAAAAGCAGGCGCGCCGGGACGGTTGGTCAAAACGCCCGTGTTTTGCGCAAACAGGCCGGTGGCAATGCTGGCTCGGCTGGGGCAGCACAACGGCGTGGTGACATAACCGTGCGAAAAATTGATTCCTTTGTCAATCAGTTCACGTTGCACAACCGGCATATGGTTCAGCGTGTGCATGGGCTGGTCATCGGTCATAATCAGAATGATATTTGGGTGCTCAGGGTCCTGGTTGCCCGCCTGGTTAAATACATTGCAACCGCTCAGGGAAACGCTTAAAAATACGACTGCAACAAGCAGTGAAAATAATGTAAATATTTGTAACAGTTTTTGCATTGCTATTCCTTTACTATCAAGATTTTTGGATTTTGTACACACCCGCACATGGAGAAACTTGAGCGTAGCGGGTTTTCATTTTGGCCTTCTGCAGGGCCGCCAATGTTTCATCTGCCAGCCAATAGTACTCATCATCCCAATCGGGAACGGTCTGCTTGAAGATTTCCAGGCCGGTTAAAGATGGGAAGGAAATATCCCCGATGACCAGCCTGCCATTTGGGGCCAGCGATTCCTTAACGAGTCGCTGGCAAATTTCCACCTTTTGCGTCAGCGGGAAATGATGAAACACATAAGCCGAGACAATGGCGTCGAAACGGCGATTGGCAAAGGGCAAGGGGACACGCAAATCGTGCAGGTACTGTTCAGCCTCAGGCAATTTTTCCCGCGCCCTGGCAAGCATGGCCTCGGAAAAGTCGGTGCAGGTCAGGCGGCAGCCCTGGCGGGCAAACAGGACGGCAAGATTGCCGGTTCCTGTTCCCAAATCAAGAACAGCCTGACCCCTGGAAACCCCGGACAGGCTGAAAATTTCTTGCAAAACCAGGTGATAGCCAACAAAAGGGAAGGTTGTGTCTTCTTGTACCGATTGGTCGTAATTTTTTGCCCAGGAATCAAATTCTGACGCTGGGAATTGGTCTTGAACCGTCATTGCTCTTGTAACTGTGCCAGCAGGTTGCGATAATCCTCCACGTTGGGTGGATTCATTGCCAGAATTTGGGTGACAACTTCGCGCACGCCTTGCTTGTCACCCTGTTCCATCAGTTGGTCGCCGATGGCATCTAACAGGCTGATGGCTTCCTCGCTGCGCCCCGCCTGATGATATTGGACAGCCAATTCGCGCCGCAAAACAGGGTGGTCGTTTTCTTCAATCAGTTTTTCGATGAACGGAATGGCTTCGTCCTTCTTCTTGTTGCTTTCCAGGTATTCCATGTAGGAAGCAAGTTCGCTTTGAGCCTGAGCAGGTTGGGCCATTCGCAGGTTGAGTTCGATGATACTGTTGCGCGCGCCTTCATCATCCGGGCGCAGGGTGCGCAATTGCTCGAAAACGCGCAGGGCTTGTTTCCATTCCAGACGCTGCATGTCTATATCGGCCATGCGACGCAAGATTTGGGCGCTCCACTGACGATTGGCGTTTGGCTGTTGGGCCAGGCGCAGGGCAGTGGTGTAGGTCTTGCGAGCCTGGTCGAGTTCGGCCAGGCGGTAGTAGATGTCGGCCAATTCCATATATTCCGAAATGGCATCGTCCTGTTGTCCACGCGCCGCCAGTTGGTCAATCAGGCGAGTGCGCGCCGCCATATCCATCGGCGCGAGTTGGATGATTTTGCGCAGCACCTTGGTTGCCTGCGAGGGCTCGCCGCGCACACTATAAGCGTTGGCCACAACGGTAAACTTGTTGATGGCGTCCTGCGTCTGCCCTTCGCGGACGAGCAAATCGCCAATCAGGGTGTGCAGGGGCAGGTAGGTAGGCGAATATAACAGGGATTGGAAGGCTTCGTCCATTGCCGAGCGCAGACGGTTAGCCCGCGCCAGTTGATTAATATAATTCATCGATTCAATCACATGGCTGGACTGGGCCTGGATGAGAATTTCAGCCAGCGGCAAAATCGCATCACCTTCTGTCTGGGGCATCTCCGAACGCAATTTGAGCAGATGTACCCGCCAGTTCAAGCGCGAGAGCATTTGCTGGACGTTCTCGCACAACTTTCCTAATGCGTTTTGGTCGGAACTTTTCTCAATGGATTCAATCAGCGGCTCGTACAACTGACGAATCATGTCCGCTTCATCAGGGCTGACAACGGAGGCATCGGCGATTTTGAGCGCTTCGAGATTGGCGATGGCCGCCTCGGTCAGGCGGTTCAAACTCATCAGGATTTGACCACTCAGCAGGTAAGCAGCCAGTTCATAATCTGCGTGCTTGTTGCACTGTTGCAGGTTGCGCAAGGCGCTCTCTGAACGGCCTTCTGCCGTTCGCAGGTAGCCCAAATCGAAATAAATGGCCGGGTTGGTGAAGCCGCTTTCGATGGCCTTCTCCAGTTCATCCGCAGCCATTTCATCTTTGCCCCTGGTTTGCGCGTCAATGGCCTGACTCAGATGTAGCAGGATTCGGGTCTGCTCGGACTGAAGCGACAACTGCCCGGTCCCTTTCATAATGGCTTGCAGACCGCGCCGTGCCTGGGCTTCGCTGCTGTCATCCGTCAGCTGGAAGAGCGCATCGGCCAGCACATTTAACGCCTTCTTGCGGGCTTCGCTGATGGGGTCAGGACTCTCTTCCACCTCTTCCCGGGGCGAT
The DNA here is from genome assembly GCA_046484545.1 of Anaerolineales bacterium. Classification (GTDB taxonomy): domain Bacteria; phylum Chloroflexota; class Anaerolineae; order Anaerolineales; family Villigracilaceae; genus UBA8950. Next base: position 1,806 of record JAWOIR010000220.1, on the reverse strand, counting down.
TCAAGTTGCTTGACCTGGGCCATGCGCAACGGCCCGGTGCCGCCCTTCGGACGGGTCGGTTTGGGCAGCAACTGACCGGCGGCCACCATTTCGAGCGCGCGCGCAATTTCGGAATTGCCGCTCTCAAGCGAATGGGCATGATTCAAGATTTGAGTGGCTTTTTCGATATTCCCCAGATTTTGAAGCAGGCTGGCAACCGCCAGGTATCCGGTGGCCGCTTGTTGGGTTTGTCCGGTCTTCTCATGCACAAAGGCCATCCGCGAACGCGCCTGGATGTGCTCCGGGTGAAGTTGTATTACCCGCATCCAGTTTTCCATGGCCTTTTCGACTTCACGATTTTTCAAGAAAAGTTCGCCGGCCTGGTATGAAGCCTGGACGGCCTCCTTGATATTGCCTTGTCGTTCTTGAATCAAGGCGATTTTTTCAAACGGGGTTGGGTCTTCAGGAGTAACCTGCGCAGTACGTGTATAGATTTTGAGGGCTTCGTCAAATTTTTGTTGTTGGAAAAGGGCCAGGCCGAGACTCCCTAATGCCTTGGGATTCTCCGGGAATTCTTCCAGCGCTTTCTTGTACGCAACAGCGGCTTGCTCCCAGGACTGGTCCCAGGCGGCGGAGTGGCCTTCGTTCATTGCGTTTTGGAAAACATCCTCACGACCAGTCATATTGTTTTACCCTTCAATCCATTACTTGCATTTCGCCCCAGTTATGACCCCAGCGGGCCTCGGTCAGCAGCGGAATGCTCAAGGAATATGCTTTGCTCATCACCGATTTTACCAGTTCGGCAGTTTTTTTGAGTTCACCTTGCGGGCATTCTATCACAATCTCATCGTGCACTTGCAGCAACATGCGGCCCTTTAGTCCTGCTTCTGCCAGCGCATCCTGCACCTTGAGCATGGCAACCTTCATAATATCTGCCGCCGTGCCCTGGATGGGCGCATTAATGGCCTCGCGCTCCTCGCGCTGACGCACATTGTGATTGATTTGCGATTGCAGCAACGGGAAATAGCGCCGCCGACCCGAAAGTGTTTCGACATAACCCTGCTCGGTAGCTGATTTTCGGGTTCCATCCAGGTATTTTTTGACGCCGGGAAATTGCTGGAAGTAAGCCTTGACGAAATTCTCCGATTCGCCCAGCGTCAGCCCGCTCGAACGAGTCAGCCCGAAGGCCGACATGCCGTAAATCAGGCCGAAGTTAATCGCCTTGGCGTGGCGGCGCTGGTCTTTGTTTACCTGTTCGAGCGGAATGCTGTAAATCGCGGCAGCCGTCGCGGCGTGGATGTCCTGTCCCTGGCGGAAGGCCTCCAGCATGATCTCGTCGCCGGAGACATGCGCCACAATCCGTAGTTCGATTTGCGAGTAATCGACCGAGAGCAGCACATTGCCTTCCTCGGCGATGAATCCGTTGCGCACCCGTCGACCTAAATCGGTGCGGGTCGGGATGTTTTGCAGGTTCGGATTCGACGAAGAAAGCCGCCCCGTGACCGAGCCGGTCTGGTTAAACGACGTATGCACCCGGCCCGTTACCTCGTCCACCTGGGCAGGCAGGGAGTCGACATAAGTCGAGCGCAGTTTGGTCAGTTCGCGCTGTTCGAGCACCAGGTCAACCACCTCGTGCTGGCCGCGCAGTTCTTCGAGCACATCCGCCGAGGTCGAGTAATGCCCACTGGCGGTCTTGCGGAAGTTGCCGGGCGGCGTCAGACGCAGGCGCTCGAACAAAACTTTCGAGAGTTGCTGGGTCGAATTAATATTAAAAACCGACCCAACCGACTCATAAATCCGTTTTTCAATGTCGTTAATCCGCTCGGT
>JAWOIR010000207.1:0-13904 GCA_046484545.1 Anaerolineales bacterium | reverse complement strand
TGCCGGCCCCGGGTACGTCGGTGGGCTGCACGCCGCATTCGGCCAGCAGTTTGGCCGTCCGCGCTGAGATGCCCCAGCCGACTTCCTTGGCGATGACGGGCACTTCCAGTTTGGCGCACACGGCTTCGATTTTCTTTGCCAGGCCGCTGAAATCGGTGTCGCCGCCGGGCTGCACGGCTTCCTGGATGGCGTTCAGGTGCAGGTAGAGGGCGTCGGCACCTATCATCTCGACGGCGCGGCGGCATTCGTCCAGGCCGTAGCCGTAGTTGAATTGGACAGCGCCCAGGTTGGCGAATAAGAGGATGTCAGGCGCGACCTGGCGCACCTGGAAGGTTTCAGCCTGTTCGGGATGTTCGATGGCGGCGCGCTGACTGCCGACGCCCATGGCAATGCGGCATTGCTGGGCGGCTTCGGCCAGGCGACGGTTGATTTCGCCGGCATCGCGGGTGCCGCCGGTCATCGAACTTATCAGGATGGGGGCGTTTAGTCGACGGCGAAACAGGCTAAGGGTCGTGTCGATGCGCGCGAGGTCGAGTTCGGGTAAGGCTTCGTGAATGAAACGGTAGTGCTCGAGGCCGGAAGCGAGTCCCGATTTGACATCTTTTTCCAAATTGATTTTGATGTGGTCTGCTTTTCGTTCTTCAATTGGCGCAACTTTTGTCATTTTGTTGTGTTCCTGCCTTTAGTGTAATCTGGCTCTTTGAGATTTGCGCGGGAAGCCCCGCATTTTGGGATGTGAGCGGTGTACGCGGCTCACATCCCAAAATGCGGCCTTCTTCACCAAACAGAGAACCTGTAAATATGCCGGTGCAAAAAGTCCCGAAAGGGTGTAAAATACCTGCTAACCATATCCAAAACGGAGGATTGTATGTCTGACACTTTTAATGAAATCAAGGCCATCATTGTTGATTTGCTCGGCGCGGACGAGAGCAAGGTGACGATGGAAGCCAGTTTCCGCGAAGACCTGGAAGCCGATTCGCTTGACCTGGTCGAGTTAATCATGGAATTCGAGGAAAAGTTCGGCGCTGAAATTTCGGACGAAGACGCCCAAACGATTACGACAGTGGGCGAAGCGGTGAACTATATCGACAGCCATCGTTAATCGGTCGCGTCCAGATTATACCCGCCCGGCGCGTTGTGCGTGGGGTGGGTAGTAAAAAAACAACAGGCACACCTGCATAGGTGTGCCTGTTGTTTTTTTGTTTTTCAGTAAAGCGGCTCGAAGTGCGAGTTACTTCAATAACTCGGCAATCTCTTCCGGGTGGCGGGCGACGCGCACACCGGCGGCTTCGAGGGCTTTGATTTTATCGGCAGCCGTGCCTGCGCCGCCTTCGATGATGGCGCCGGCGTGTCCCATGCGTTTGCCGGGAGGCGCGCTCTGCCCGGCAATGAAGGAGACAACCGGTTTGCTCATGCGGTTGGCGATGTATTCGGCGGCTTTTTCTTCGTCGTTGCCGCCGATTTCGCCAATCAGGACGACTTTTTCGGTTTTGGGGTCGTCGTTGAACATTTCGAGACAGTCAATGAAGTTGGTGCCGTTGACCGGGTCGCCGCCGATGCCGACGCAGGTGCTTGCGCCCAGGCCGATGTTCTTCATGGCATACAGCACTTCGTAGGTCAGCGTGCCGGAGCGCGAGACCACGCCCACGTTGCCGGGGATGGCGATGTCGCCGGGGATGATGCCGACTTTGGCTTCGCCGGGGGTCAGCAGGCCGGGACAGTTGGGACCAATCAGGCGCACGCCTTTCTGGTCGAGGTAGTTGCGCACGCGCATCATGTCCTGCACGGGGACGCCTTCGGTGATGCAGATGGTCAGCGGCAGGCCGGCGTCGGCGGCTTCGAACATGGCGTCGGGCGCGAAGCGGGCCGGGACGAAGATGATGCTGGCGTTTGCGCCGGTGGTCTCGACGGCCTTTTTGACCGAGTCAAAAACCGGCACTTTGCCTTCGACCCATTCACCGCCCTTGCCGGGGGTGACGCCGGCCACGACGTTGGTGCCGTAGGCCAGCATTTGCTGGGTGTGGAAGAGTCCTTCGCCGCCGGTGATACCCTGCACCAGCAGGCGGGTGTTTTTATCTACGAGGATGCTCATGCTCAGGCTCCTTGGGCGGCTTTGACGGCTTTTTGGGCCGCGTCTGCCAGGGTTTCGGCGGTAATCATGTCGGCGTCGGCCAGCAGGCGGCGGCCTTCTTCGGCATTGGTGCCAACCAGGCGGATGACCATCGGCACTTTGGGCTTGACTTCTTCCATCGCGGCCAGGATGCCTTTGGCAACTTCGTCGCCGCGGGTGATGCCGCCGAAGACGTTGAACAGAATGGCTTTGACGTTCGGGTCGCTCAGGATGATACGCATGGCTGCGGCAACCTTGTCCGCACCCGCGCCGCCGCCGATGTCCAGGAAGTTGGCCGGTTCGCCGCCGAAGAGTTTGATGATGTCCATCGTCGCCATCGCCAGGCCCGCGCCGTTGACCATGCAGCCGATGTCCCCGTCCAGTTTGATAAAGGTCAGGCCGTATTTGCGGGCTTCGATTTCGGAGGGGGCTTCCACGTCCAGGTCGCGCATTTCGTTCAGGTCGGAATGGCGGAAGATGGCGTTGTCGTCAATCATCATTTTGCCGTCCACCGCGACCAGTTTGTCCTTGCTGATGACCAGCGGGTTGATTTCGGCCAGGGTTGCGTCGTTATCTAAATACGCCTGCCACAGGCCCTTGACGATGACACTGAAGGTTTTCCAGTGTTCGCGCGGCAGGTCGATGCCGGAGGCAATATCGCGGGTCTGGTAGTCGCGGATGCCGAGCAACGGGTCGACATGGACTTTGATGATTTTTTCGGGGGTCTTTGCAGCGACTTCTTCGATATCCACCCCACCGGCGGCGGAGGCCATGATGACCGGTTTGCGGGCCGCGCGGTCGTTGGTGATGCCCAGGTAGATTTCCTGGTCAATGGAGGCGGCTTCGTCCACCAACACTTTGCGAACGGGCAGCCCCTTGATTTCCATGCCCAAGATTTGGGTGGCAAGTTGTTCGGCTTCAGCCGGGTCTTTGGCGAGTTTGATTCCGCCCGCCTTGCCGCGTCCGCCGACCAGCACTTGCGATTTAATTACAACGCGGCCACCGAGTTCTTCTGCAATGTGTTTTGCTTCGACTGCGGTTGCCGCGACCCGTCCCTTGGGGATGGGGATGCCGTACTTGGAAAATATGGTTTTTGATTGGTACTCGTGGAGCTTCATTCGGTTGTTTCTCCCTGAGAAAGGACTGGAAATTTGGCGACCAGATTTGCCAGTGGGAATTATACCACCGTGAAGATTTGAAACTGCCCTGAGGTTATTAACCCTCAGAACCTTCTCCCATCCCCCTGCCCCCCTTCCCGCTGGGAAGGGGGAAACCCGCGAAACGGCCTATTGGGGCGGCATGCATGCTGCCCCAATAGGCCGTTTCGCGGAAATCTCTCCTAACACAATGATGCGTTTACGGCATCGGGAATCGCATCAGGCGGTTGCCGCCGGCATCCGAAACCCAGATGTTGCCATCCGCGTCGCTGGCGATGCCGGAAGGCAGGATGAAGGCAAAATTCTCCATGCCGTAATCACCCCAGGTGCGCACAAACTCGCCGGTGGAGGTGAGTTCAATGATGCGATAGCCTTCCGGGTCGGTAATCAGCACGTTGCCGTTGGGCGCAATGGCAAGGTAGGGTTTGTTTTCCAGCGATTCGCTGTACCAGGCCGCCACCGGCCATTCTTCGATGGCGGTGAAGTTGGTCCCTTCGCCGAAGGGCATAAAGACCTGGATGCGCTGGTTCCAGGTATCGGTGACGTAAGCCAGGCCGTTGCTATCCAGTTTGACATCCACCGGTTCGTACAACTGGCCAAGCCCGAAGCCCTCGCCGCCGAACTGGTCGAGAACGTTGCCGTCTGCGTCGTAAATCAGGATGCGCTTGTTCCCGGTATCAGCAACGAAGACCCGCCCCAGTGAGTCGACCGTGACGCCGCGCGGTCCGTACAGTCCGCCGGGCATGTCAGTCAGCCCGAAGACGCCCCACATGGTGACATAGTCGCCGCTGCTGGTGAACTTCTGGATACGGTGATTCCAGGTGTCGCTGACGTACACCGACCCATCCGGGCCGACTGCGATACCCCAGGGTTCGTTGAATGTGCCAGGCGCGGCCAGGCTCAGGTCGCCGCCGCTGAAACTGCCCCAGGCGCGGATGAATTGACCGTCCGGGCTGAATTGCTGGACGCGGTGATTGCGCGAATCGGCCACATAAATATCGCCATTGGGGGCAATTGCCAGCCCGCGTGGGGCGTTGAGTTGTCCGGGTTCCAGCCCTTCCGCGCCAATGAGCAGGTCGGCGAATAGCACAACTTCGCCGCCTTCGTAGGGGTCGGCAACCGGCGCAATCGCAGGCGCAGAGCCATACTGCCAGATGGAAGCAGCAACATCTTTGCGAATATACAGGCGCATTCGGTCGGAAGGCTGCCAGCCTGCATCCTGGAAGACATTTTGGTCAATGGGGTACTCGGTGACGCTGTCCACCGCCAGCCCGTAGCGGGTGAAATCGCGATGCAGCCAGATGTCGAAAATCCCGGCCAGGATTTCTGGTGATGTCAGCGCAGTGCGGACGCGCTCCGAGGTCAGGCCAAAGTAATCCTGGTTGGGCCAGACCATGCGGATGTAATCGAAGCGGTGATAGGCATCGCCGACAATCGGCTCGATTTTGCTGAAATTTTTTGTTCCGACAATAATGGCTGGTGCGTCGCGCAGGTCGCGTCCGGGTTGGTTACCGTAAAAACGCGCATTGCGGTAATCAATCATGTACCACGACATCGGCCAGGAGACATCGTCGTCATAGGCGACGACAATGTCCATTCCGCCGGTCAACCGTTTGGAGAGTTGTTCGACCTGCCCCAAAACATCCTTGACGCCGGTGTATCCATGCGCATAGACAAGATACTCGCGCCCGCTGTCGTAAGTGACGTAAGTGGCGCGCAAGGAAGCCCGCACCGTCAGCACAGCCAGCAGGCCAAAGAAAATCAGTGTGTTCAGGTAAACCAATTGTCGGAAGGACCAGCCTTCGAGCAGGCGTATCAATCCATAGCCGCTGGCAAGAAGTCCGACGATTGCCAGGATGAAGGTCGTGGTGGCTTGTATTTCGTGCAAGGCGTTGCCGCTAAACGGGCGCGGCACATTGAGCCAGGCGGCAATCACGCCGATGGTGCTGACGGTGAAGACTGCCAGCAAGGCCAGAACCAGCCAGATGCCTTTCTCGCGGGCTGCCTGCCAGTCAATTTTCTCGACGATGGTCCCCAGCGCCCAACCGCCAAAGAGAATCAGCGGCAGGGCGATATGCAGGGTCAGCCAGGGCATTTTCTCTCCGGCGATGCTGTATGCCGCAATACTGGAGAACGACCACCAGGCCAGCAGGCTGTAGGTGTTGAACAGGTTGCGTGAGACATCGCTCCATTGTTCGCTGGCCTGGCGCAGGCGTTTGTAGCCGATTCCCAACCCGAGCAAACTTGCCAGGAAGGGCAGGAACTCGTAAACCGGGATTTGAATCAGCAAGTAGTAATACCAGGGCTGGCTGCCGCGTTCGACGCCTTGCTGCTCTAGCCAATAACCGAGCGAACCGACCAGGCCGGTAAAGAAGCCGCTGCCGTTGGTAAACAGGGAAGTGTAAAAGACGATGAAGATGGCATAAAACAACACCGCCGCCCGCCACCACACGCGCCAATTCCACCAGTAACCAATCAGGATGGAAGCCGCGCTGATTGGAACAACAAATAGCAGAATGTGTAAAATACCCTCGGTGCTTGTGTCGAGCGGGTCGAAGCCTGCCAGTACAATCAGGATGGGTGAGAGCATGGGCAGCACCAGTGTGCCGAGAACCATGAGCATGTCGAGGGAGCGTTCCTTGCGCACGCGCTCCATCGAAAAGCCGCTAATCAGGAAATAGGCGGCAATTACCATGCCTGCCAGCCCAAGAATAACGAGTGCCAGGATGAGAATGTTTGCCGAAAGGTCAACTTCCGGCAGGCCAACACCGGGCAGGGCTGGCGCGACGGTTTCATCTGCGCCGAGGACACCGCCTTTTGCGCTGGTGATTCCCATCCACAGCGCGCCGCCGATGCCAATAACCGCCGCGATGAGGCCAGCAATGAAGCCCTTGAATTCCTTGCGTTTGTCGCCCCAGTCTTCGTTCAGGATGTGGATGACGAAATAGCCCGCCAGGAAGAGCAGCATTTGGGCCGTATAAATAAAGGCCGTCTCTTTGACGGTGTAATGCAGCACGGTCGCCCCGGCCAGCAGGTAGAGATATTTTCGCAGTCCGGTTTCGAGATAGCGCAGGACGGCGAAAAGGGTCAACAACCCAAAAAGGCCGACAAAGGCCTCGTTGCGCACATAGCGTCCATAATAGAGCATGTAGGGTGAAAAGACCATCATCAGCCCGGCCAGGATGACGCCCACCCGTCCCAAATAGCGCCGCCAGTACCACACGCCCCAGACGGTGGCAATGCTGAACAGGACTGCCGGAATGCGGGCGGTGAAGTCATTGGCCCCGAACATGAAATAAGACAGTGCAATCATGTGGAATTGCAACGGCCCGTGCATCATCGGCATATGCACGTAGCCCTGGCCTTGCGAATATGTCCACGAGTAATAGGTGTGCAAACTCTCGTCGTGGCTCATCACGCGCGTTTCCAGGTCATAGAAACGTGTAACAACGGCCAGCAGGGCGATAACAGTAAAGATGACCACTTCAACGGTAAGCCAGGGCAAGACCGGTGAGAGTTGTTTGTCCAACCAGCGGGTTTTTTCGGCTGACTCTTCGGTGTTTTGGATGGGCGTTTCGCTCATACGTTTTCCTCTTCGTTGGTGATGTTCGTTGAATGCCCTTTTATACATCAAAGCCTGTCGGCTGGCAAGTTTGCAAGCTGCTCTTTCGAAATTCCCGTGATAAATCCCCGCATTCTGGGGTGTGAGCGTGCGCGCTCACACCCCAGAATGCGGTCTTCTTTACGGCAAATATCAAACTCTTGAGGCCAACTGTCCGCAGCCAGCCTGGATGTCAATCCCGCGCCGCATACGGATGGTGCACGGAATCCCGTTTTGCTCGAGGATTTCTTTGAAAGCCATGGCGCGCTCCTTCGTGGTGGCCTGTCCGTCGTAGCCAGTGGTCGGGTTGAGCGGAATGGCATTGACGTGGCAAAGCAGCCCCTTCAGCAGGGCGGACAGTTTGCGGGCTTCCTCGGGCGTGTCGTTGACCTCGTGAATCAGCGCCCATTCGAAGGTTATCCGCCGCCCGGTCTTCTGGACGTACTCGCGGCAGGCCTGGATGAGTTCCTCGATGTTGTAACGCTTGTTGACCGGCATCATCGAACTGCGTTTTTCGTCTTCAGTGGTATGGAGCGAAACCGCTAAATTGACCTGTCGCTTCTCCTCGGCAAACTGGCGGATGGCCGGAACCAGGCCGGAGGTCGAGATGGTGAAACGTCGCGCGCCAAAGTTGTAGCCATCGGAGTCGTTCAGGCGGTCGATGGCCTGCATGGTGTTGTCGTAATTATGGAAGGGTTCGCCCATGCCCATCAGGACGACGTTGGTGACGGCCTGGTCTTCTTCCCGCAGCAGGCGGGCGTAGTACATCACCTGGGCGACGATTTCGCCGCTCGAAAGGTGACGCGTAAATCCCATTTGCCCGGTGGCGCAAAACGTACAGCCCATCGCACAGCCGACCTGGGTGCTGATACATAATGTCCGGCGGCGGTCGTAGCGCATTAGCACGGCTTCGATTTGACGGCCGTCCGGCAGGCGGAAGAGGGTTTTGCGCGTCTGGCCGTCTGTTGAGTCCAGTTTCAAGGTCGGTTCGAGAACCTCGAAGCGCAGGTTCTCGCTCATTTTTGCGCGCAGGCTCTTGGGCAGGTTGCTGAACTCGTCCGGGCTGCCCCACAGGTTTTTGTATAGCCCCTGCCAAACTTGCTTTGCCCGGAATGCAGGCTCGCCCCAGCCCTTAACCAGTTCGGTCAGGGCGGGCAGGTCGAAATCATAAATCAGTGGAAGGGAGTTAGTTTCGGGCAAGGTCAGGCAACCAGGGTGGCTAAATCTTCGGCAATTAAGTCAATTTTGGGCGAGAAGTTTTCGGCTTCTGCGCGGGTCGAGACGCCGGATAGCACCAGCGCGCACGGACAGCCAACCGCCTGTCCGGCCAGGATATCGGTCTCGATGCGGTCACCGACCACGAGTGCGTTTTCAGGGGCAAGTCCAAGCCGCTCAAGAGCCAGTTCCATCATGGCCGGGCCGGGTTTTCCGGCTACCATCGGTTCGACGCCGCTGGCGGTGACGACAATCGAATACCACGAACCCGCCCCTGGGATTTCTCCGCGCGGGGTGGGAAAAGTCTTGTCAGGATTGCTGGCGTAGAATGGCACGCCGCGCCGTACCAGCAGGGTGGCCTCGGCCAATTTTTGGAAGTTAATCTGACGGTCAATGCCCATCACCACCGCCTGGGCTGCTTCGGCGTTTTCGGTGTCCAGCAGGGCGAAGCCCCGTCCGCTGATTGCCTGTCTCAAGCCGTCCTCGCCAATTACATAAACCGGCGTCCCGGCAGGGAATCGGCGCGCCAGCAGGTCGGCCACAGCCAGGGAAGAAGTGACCACTTGACTGTGCTCGCAAGCCACGCCAAATTCGCGTAAGCGCTCCACGTATTGGGCCGGGGTGCGTATCGAGTTATTCGTGGCGAAGACAACCTCAAGTCCGCGTTCGTTGATTCTGCGAAAAATCGCGGCCAGGTCGCCAATTGCGGCGTCACCGCGCCAGAGCACGCCGTCCATATCCAGGATGAGGGCTTTGATGTGTTCAGGAAGCATGTCGTTCTCCAAAATTTTTGAATGCGTAATGTCTCTTTGGTAATTCCCGTGATAAGCTACCCAAAATGCGGCCTTTTTCACGGCAAACATCAGAAAACCTTCGTAATTATACCTGTGAGTTTAATCGATATGCGCGGATATAGCGCGAAATTGGCTATTTGGACGGCTTAACGCCGTCCAAATAGCCAATTTCGCGGATTTGCTTCTTCTCCCGCCGGGAAGGAGCAGGGGAATGGCGGAAAACTTTTACTTGCTCTCTTCGTTTATTGCCAACACATGGTCCACCAGCCCATACTCGACGGCTTGCTGGGCGTCCAGGTAGTAATCGCGGTCGGTATCGCGCTCGATGATATCCAACGGCTGGCCGGTATGCTTTGCCATAACGCCAATCAGCAGGCTCTTCAGGCGCAAAATCTGTTTGGCCTGGATGGCAATATCAGTCGCCTGGCCCTGTGCACCGCCCAAAGGCTGGTGCATGTGGATGGTCGCATTTGGCAGGGCGTAGCGGCGGCCCTTCGTGCCGGCGGTTAGCAAAACGGTCCCGAACGAGGCTGTCACGCCCACTGCCACCGTGCTGATGGGGTTGGAAATCATCTGCATCGTATCGTAAATCGCCAGACCGGCATAAATAACGCCGCCGGGCGAATTGATATACATCTTGATTTCTTTTTCAGGGTCTTCATTGTTCAGGAAAAGCAGTTGTGCCACAATCACATTGGCGACTGTATCGTCGATGCCGGTGCCCAGGAAAATAATGCGCTCCTTCATCAAACGGCTGAAGACATTGATTTCACGTTCGCCATACGGTGGGGTATCGACAACAACACCAGGATAAAGATTTTTGAAATTGGGAATCATGGTTCCTCCTTGGTAATAGCGCAATGATAATCGTTTTTTGTTTGAATCACGTTAATTTTTTTTGTTCTCTGATATTTGTCGTAGAAAAAGCCGTATTTTGGTGTGTGAGCGTGCGCGCTCACACACCAAAATACGGGAACTTATTACGTGAATTTCCAAAGGGCCTTTTTTGGGATAAAAAACAGGCCATGTGTTTGCATGGCCTGTTGGGGGATTATTCTTCCGACTTCTTGCTGGACTTCTTCCTAGCCGGTTTTTCCTCGGCCGGGGCATCTGCCTGCCCTTCGGGCTCAGGAGCGGACTCAGCCTTGGCCTTCTTCGCCTTTTTCGCGGGCTTTGCCTCGCCCTGGCCTTCTTCCGTCAATTCAGCCTTGGCTTTTTTGGCTTTCTTGGCCGGTTTTTCCTCAGCCTCAGCCTGGCCCGCCTGGCCGGTCGCAATCAACTTGATGCGCTCCAGCACCTTGCGGGTGGTCAGACGGTTGGCCGCGTCCATCACCAGGTTGTCCAGTAAATTCTTGGGCATCTTCTTGCCGTTTTTGGTCAATTTCATGAATTCCTGGTCATACATCAGGCCCATCAGCAAGTTCTGGACTTCGTTCTTGACTTCGTCCTCATCCAGTTTGATTTCTTCGGTGCGTGCGAGTTCGTCCATCACCAGCCCGCGTTCCAGCCGTTTGATTGCCACCGGGTGGGCTTCCTCTTCCATGAACTTTTCTTCGGTGGTTTCGCGCACCTTGAGATAGGTCTCGAAATCCATGCCCTGACGTGCCAGACGCTGCTTGATATCCTCAATCACATGCCCGGCCTCGTGTTCCAAAACCTGGGGCGGATACTTGATGGTTGCGCCTTCCATGATTTTGTCCATCACGACAGTGTAGAACTCGTCGTCGTATTTTTCCTGCGATTCGCGCTGGATGTTTTCATTCATACGCTGGCGCAGTTCTGCCACGTTTTCGCCCAGGCCGGTCTTTTTGGAAAACTCATCGTCCAGTTCGGGCATGTTGACTGCGCGGACAGTTTTGATGGTCACGTCAAAGGACACACTCTGCCCGGCAAGTTTTTCATCGCTGAAACCTTTGGGATATTTGTGCGAGAAATTCTTACTCTCGCCCGGCTTAAGCCCGATTAGTTTCTTTGAGAAGCCAGTGAAGGGAAATTCGTCATCCTTTTCCTCGGCGCGAATGACAATTGCGTATCCATTGCGCTCCACCAGCGGCTCTTCATCCTCTGCGGCTTTGGCTTTTTTACCAACCACATCCAGCAGGACGTAATCTTCTTCCTGGACTTCGCGTTCGACGGTTTCAGTCTGGGCGTACATGCGCCGCAGGTTTTGGATTTCGTCCTCCACTTCGCTTTCAGGCGGGGCCTGCCACTCATAGGGGTAGCGAACCTGGGCGTAATCTCCCAACTCAACCGTCGGAGCGAGCGGAACCAGGAACTTAAGTTTGGGCGGGTCGAGTTGTTCGACATTATCCAATTGGCCCATGCCGCCCGGCTCGATGTTGGCCTCTTTGAGCGCTTCGGGGTAAATTTCATCAACCAGCAACTCAATTGCCTGCTCGATGATTGCGCCTTCACCGAAATTGCGAACAACAATTTCGTAGGGGGCTTTGCCGGGGCGGAAGCCGGGAATCTTGGCTTTTTCGGCGATTTTGCGCGCAGAGCGGCGTTTCATCGCCTCCATGCGCTCGGCCTCGACTTCGACCAGCATTTCCATCTGGTGGTCTTCGCGGGGGGTGGTAACGATATTCAACGTGGACATCCTTCCTGAATAAAAATCCTTGCTCTGAGAGTTCAACGACTCCTGTCGTTGGATTTCTCAAAGTTGGGAGACTTTGGACTCCGTGAAAAGTGGACTCCGTACAGCTTGGTGGGGACGGCGGGACTTGAACCCGCACGCCTCGCGGCACTTGATCCTAAGTCAAGCCTGTCTGCCAATTCCAGCACGTCCCCGAACGGGCGCAAGGATTATAAGCGAGAGCGGGGGGGGCGTCAACGATTTTGCGAAAACGGGTATAATCGCGCTCTTGCAGGCTATTTGGGAATTCCCGTGATAAGCCCTCGCGGCAAATATCCGAGAACCCTCTTGTAAACATTACCAGTACTTCACGAAAGTTGGAAGAATTTCCGATTTTTGGTGTGTGTAGCGGGCGCGTGTTTGCGGCCCGCTACACACACCAAAAATCGGGCTCCTTGTAAAATATTCGCGATCTACTGATGATTGCTGGAGAATTTTTTTATGAGCCGAGTCATTAACCCGGATTCTGCCGGAAAAGAACGCACCCAACTAAGCAAAGGAATTGTGCTTGCCATTCAGGAATTGGCGCGCCAGACCGATACCGGGGCTGAAGCCCGCGATATGGCCGCCTTCCTGGCCCTGGCCCTGGCTCAAATTGCCGCCGGAATCGACGTTTCGGTCGCGGCCTGGGAGAAGCGCGGTTACTGGGTCAAGGCCGACCGCTTTCGCATGGATTGGCTGTGGGCCGAGACTTACGCTAAAAAAATGAAAGATGCCCTTCTGGCCGATGATTGGGGGACAATTGCCATGACCATGCCGCAAGTGGCGGCAAAACTCTCCAAAGTCAAGGTTCCTGCCGGGCACCGCCTTGGGCGCCCCTGGGTGGGGGCCTGGAAGAAACTCAACGAACAAAATGAAAACTCAGAAAAATAGTACGTTTGGCGAAACCGCGCCCTCGCGTCCTGCCGCCTCGCTTGGCAAATTCCAGGCGGTTCGCTTGCAGCGTGATGGGCGTCAACTGCCGCGAAAGTTTGGATGGGGCTGGGGCTGTGCCTTATTTTTCGCCCTGCCCTTGCTGGTAATCCTGGCCTACCTGTTTGCCCCGCTGCGCAGCAATATCCTCATCCTCGGCGTGGACGGCGGCCTGGGACGCGGCGACCTGGGGCGTACCGATACCATCATCCTGGCGACTGTTTCGCCGCTTCAGCCGCAGGTGGGCATGCTCTCCATCCCGCGCGACTTGTGGGTGACTCAGCCCGATGGCAGCGAGAATCGCATCAACACCGCCTTTTTCTTTGCCGAAGCAGAAAACCCCGGCAGCGGCGCGCGCGCTACCGGGCGGGTTGTTTACCAGAATTTTGGCGTGCCGGTGCATCACACCGTTGTCCTGCGCATGGACGGTGTTGTCGGCATTGTCGACGCTTTGGGCGGGGTCGAGATTTCGCTTGACAGGGCCCAGGCGGGCTATGCGGCAGGTGTCCATCGCCTGGACGGGGCGCAAGCCCTGGCTTTTTCCCGCAACCGCAGCGACGGTGACGATTTCGGACGTATGGCCCAGGGACAAATTCTGCTGCGCGGCGTCATGCGTGAATTGCTCAAGCCCTCTGCCTGGGACAACCTGCCGGCCTTTTTCGCTGCGGCCCAGGACGCCGCTGACATGGACATCCCGGTCTGGCAGTGGCCGCGCCTGGGGCTGGCCTTCCTGCGCGCCGGGCCGGGCGGAATCGAATCGCGCGTCATTGACCGCGCAATGGTCACGCCTTTCACCACCAGCGGCGGGGCACAGGTCTTGCGCCCGAATTGGGATGCAATCAAGCCGGTGCTGGAAGAGATGTTCCGTTAGAAATAATGGCTCTTTGGGAATTCCCGTGGTAAGTCCCCAAAATACGGACTTCTTTACGGCAAACACCAGAGAACCGAAATAATAAAGGTGTGCTGATGTCTGCAGGTATTCTGGCGCTTGTTGCTCTGTTACCGATTGCCCTCGCACTGGTGTTGATGGTCGGGTTACGCTGGCCGGCCATCCGAGCCATGCCGCTGGCCTGGTTGATGACCGCCCTGACTGGCCTGATTGTCTGGCGTTTACCAGTTGGTTATGTCGCCGCCCTGACCATTCAAGGCGCGATTACGGCCATCGGTATTTTAATCATCGTTTTTGGGGCGATACTTATTCTCTATACCCTGCGCGAGTCCGGAGGTATGGAGACCATCCAGTATGGGATGCAGAAAATTTCACCGGATATGCGCGTGCAGGCCATCATTGTTGGCTACTTGTTTGCGGCCTTTGTTGAGGGCGCGGCCGGCTTTGGCACACCGGCAGCCCTGGCTGCTCCGTTGCTGCTGGCGCTTGGCTTTCCTGCTCTGGCTGCTGCTGTGATTTGCCTGGTGTTCAATTAATTCCCTGTCTCATTCGGTGCTGTTGGAACGCCAATCACGCTTGGGTTGAGTTTTC
>JAWOIR010000199.1:0-3619 GCA_046484545.1 Anaerolineales bacterium | reverse complement strand
GAACTTGCTCCGGCGGTGGCCCAAATGCTCCAGCAAACCGGAACAGACATCAGCCAGGTAGCGGCGGTTGGGGTGGCGATTGGTCCCGGGTCGTTTACGTCGCTGCGGGGGGGGCTGGCTTTTGGCAAGGGACTGGCGATGAGCTGTTCCCTTCCGCTGGTCGGGATTCCGACCCTCGACATTCTCGCTGCGCAGGTGGCCGTAAGCGGACTCCCCTTGGCCTGTGTCCTGGCTGCCGGACGCGGACGCCTGGCCCTGGGCTGGTATTCCGCCCAAAATAACGGCTGGCAGGCTGCGGGCAGTGCGAGCGTGACGACCGCCGAAACGGTAGCGGACGAAGTCACCTCCCCCGCCCTTTTGACGGGCGAACTGACAGCCGCCGAACGTCAGCATTTATCCAAAAACGAGAACATTTTAATCACTTCCCCGGCCTCCGCTACCCGCCGGCCGGGAATCCTGGCCGAACTGGCCTTTCGGCGCTGGCAAGCCGGTCAGACCGACCCCGCCGCCAGCCTTGCGCCCATCTACCTGCACATCGGCGACCCGATTCCGTAACGCAATTTGCCAAATTGCGCCACACTGCCAAACTGCGCCGCCTATGATGAACATCCGCCTCATGACCCCCGCCGACGTCGCCGCCGTCGTCGAAATAGACACTGCCGCCGGGATTCTCTCGCCTTGGAGCCCGAATGCCTATGCCCGCGAACTGCTCAAGCAGACCACCTATTGCTGGGTCGCTGAAGCGGAAGGCCGCCTGGCCGGTTCGCTGACGATGTGGGAGGTGGTCGGCGAGGCCGAGATTGCCAACGTGGCCGTGCATCCCGATTTTTGGCGACAGGGCATTGCCCGCGCCCTGATGCAAACCGCTCTCGACAAAGTCGCCGAACTTGGTTTTGAGCGTGTGATTCTCGAAGCGCGCGCCAGCAATGAAGCCGCCCAATCGCTATACCGCGCCTTTGGCTTTGTCGAAGATGGCCGCCGCTGCGCCTATTATGTCAATGGCGAAGACGCGATATTGATGTCGGTTACCCTGTTGCCCAGTTGACCGGTCTTCCAGTTTTCCGGTTACCCGGTGACCAAACCGAAAAACCGGGTAACTGGAAGACCGAAGAACCGGAAGACCGGAAAACAGTCATTTGAGGAGAAACCCATGCCCCCCGAAGAAACCCTTGCCCAAATTGCCAGCGAAGTATCGGTTTGCAAAAATTGCGAACTGCACAAGACCCGCAAGAAGTCGGTGCCGGGAGTGGGGCCAGCCAACGCTGAAATTATGCTGATTGGCGAAGGCCCGGGGGCGAACGAAAACGAGCAGGGGTTGCCCTTCGTCGGCCAGGCGGGCAAGTTTTTGAGCGAACTACTGGCCCAGGCCGGGTTGCAGCGTGAAGATGTCTGGATTGGCAATGTGGTCAAGTGCCGTCCGCCCGCCAACCGCGACCCGCAGCCCGATGAATTGGCCGCTTGCGACAAGTATCTCGAACGCCAGATTGAAGCCATCAACCCCAGCATCATCATCACCCTGGGTCGTTTCTCGATGTATAAATTCAACCCCGGCGCGAAAATCAGCCACATTCACGGACAAATGCGCAAGGTTGGTGAGCGTTTCGTGATTTCGATGTTCCACCCGGCAGCCGCCTTGCACCAGCCGCAACTCAAAAGCACCATCCTGGCCGATTTCGCCAAACTGCCGCAACTGCTCGAAGTGGCGCGCAAAGAACTGGGCCGCAGCGCACCCCAGGTTGCCGAGCCAAAGGCCGAATACAGCGCCGAGCCAGAAGAAGAACCGAAGCAACTCAACATGTTTTGAAACTTAAACACAAAGGACACCACACTTGCGCCGCACTGCGTTCCCTGGCACCGCCCGCCAGGGAAGGTGTGGTGCAGTGCAGGTGAGGTCACGAAGGAAGACCCAGAAAAACTTTGTGTACTTCGTGTTTAGAAAAAAGGTGCTCATGAAAATCGTCGCCATTTCCGCATCACAAATCCCATCCAGCGTCGCCAACAGTATCCAGGCGATGAAAGCCGTGCACGCCCTGGCGCAACTCGGCCATGACGTCACCCTGCTGGCCCCCAGCCATCCCAACCGCAGCACCGACTGGCAGGCCCTCTCGCAAACCTACGGCCTGACCACGCGCTTCAGCCTGGAGTACATCCCCGTCCCCTCGCGCCGCCTGTTTTTCCTGACCGCTGTCCGCCGCGCGCGGGTCTTCAAACCCGACCTGCTCTACGTTTGGCCCATCCAATCGGCCATGCTCGGCCTACTGCACGGCTTCCCGGTCATCCTCGAAGTCCACGACCTGCCCGCCGGGCGCATCGGCCCATTCTGGTATCGCTACTTCCGCGATGTTCGCGGACTCAAACGTATCGGCGTCATCACCCGCGCCTTGCAAGCCATGCTGGATGAACAATTCGGGACATTTCTGCCACCCGAAGATGTCATCCTGGCCCCCAACGGAGTCGAACTCGAACGCTTCTCCGGCCTTCCCGACCCGGAAACGGCCCGCCGTTCATTGGGCCTTCCCGAAGCCCCAACCGCCGCCTGCACCGGACACCTGTACGCCGGGCGCGGCGTGGAGACCTTCCTGAAACTCGCTCGCCGCATGGATGATGTCCAATTCATCTGGGCCGGCGGCAAAGCGGACGATGTTGCCCATTGGCGCGAGCAAGCCAAAGACCTGCCCAATGTCAATTTCGCTGGGTTTGTGCCCAACCAGCAACTCCCGCTCTACCAGGCTGCCGCCGACGTGCTGCTGATGCCCTACGGACACAATATCGGCATCTCCAGCGGGGCCGGCAACTCGGCCAAAATCTCCAGCCCGATGAAGATGTTCGAATATCTCGCCACCGGGCGCGCCATTCTTTCGAGCGACCTACCGGTCTTCCGCGAAGTGCTCAACGAAGGCAACGCCGTCTTTTGTCCGCCCGATGACGCCGCCTCTTGGCAGGGCGCCCTGCGCGGACTGCTCGACAACCCCTCCCGCCGCGCCAGCCTGAGCGCACAAGCCTGCCAGGACGCCGAACAGTATTCCTGGACGGCCAGGGCGGCGCGGTTGTTGGATGGGTTTATCGAAAAACCTTAAGCAACAGCCGTTTTTGTCATTTCGAGCGACAGCGAGAAATCTTAACCATACCAAAGATTTCTCACCGCAACGCGGTTCGAAATGACAAGTTAACCCTTATGAAACTCCTCTCCCGCCCCCTCCTCCACTTCTTTCTGCTCGCCTTCGCCCTGCGCCTGGCCTTTGGGATATTTGCCTATCTCGCCCTGCCCAGCCTCGGCCATGACACCGAAACCCAGCAAGCCGGATACCTGTTCTACGACGCGGCTCGGCGCGATACTGCCGCCTGGCAACTGGCCCAATCCGACCGTCCGCTGACGGAGGCTTTTTCCGGCAACTACGAATCAGACCAGTATGGCGGACTTCTGGCGCTTTCGGCATGGGTCTATCGCATCATCCCGTCAGACGCGCACCAGCCGCTTTGGGTGGTGACGCTGGCGGCGCTGGCGGGCGGCCTGGGCGTGGTCTTCGCTGTTTTAGCAGCGAGGCGGACTTTGGGTGAGTCCGCGTCCCGCCGGGTGGGGTGGGTGATGGCCCTTTTACCCGAATCCATCCTGTTGGGT
>JAWOIR010000314.1:0-3029 GCA_046484545.1 Anaerolineales bacterium | reverse complement strand
CGAAGAATCCGGATTAAAAGCCAAGCGTTCCCACAATTTAAGGCTGTCTATCCACAAACTATCCACAGATTTGGGCATCGAAATCCCCGGTGTATCCACCGGAATCGAGCAGTTTTATACACAGGCTCAACAGGGTTATCCACAGAAAATGCGCAGTTATCAACAGATGTAAGGGCGGATCGCGATCCGCCCCAACAAACGGAGGAACCTATGGAAATCAAAATCGGCTCTCGCACCATCGGCCCCAACCATCCGACCTACTTCATCGCTGATATTGCCGCCAACCACGACGGCGACCTGGACAGGGCAAAACTGCTGATTCGGCTTGCCAAAGAAGCCGGGGCAGATGCGGCCAAGTTCCAGAATTTTGACGCGCCCAAAATTGTCTCGGATTATGGCTTCAAGGCCATGAGCGGCGGGCAGGTTTCACACCAGGCCACCTGGAAAAAATCGGTGGTCGAAGTCTACCGCGCGGCTTCGATTCCGTTCGAATGGTCAATGACCCTGGTGGAAGAGTGCAACGAAGTCGGGATTGATTACTTTTCATCGCCCTACGATTTCACCGCGATTGATTTTCTCGACCAGTATGTGCCGGTTTACAAGGCCGGTTCGGGCGAAATCGACTGGATTGAAGCCCTGGAGCGCATGGCCGGCAAAGGCAAGCCGTTTTTCATCGCCACCGGCGCTTCGACGATTGGCGAGGTGCAGAAGGCGGTTCACGCGATTTTGAAAATTAACAAACAACTGGTGCTGATGCAGTGCAACACCAACTACACCGCCAGCCCCGACAATTACGACTACCTGCATTTGAACGTGCTCAAAACCTACGCCAGCATGTTCCCGGATGTGATCTTGGGACTTTCCGACCACACCCACGCGGTTGCCCCGGTGGTCGGCGCAGTGACGTTGGGTGCGCGCGTCATCGAACGCCACTTTACCGACAGCAATGACCGCGAAGGCCCTGACCACAAATTTGCGATGGACCCCGAAAAATGGGCGCGCATGGTCGAAGAAACGCGCCTGCTCGAACGCGCTTTAGGTTCTGCGGACAAATTCATCGCCGAAAACGAAGTCCAAACCGCCATTGTCCAGCGCCGCTGCCTGCGCGCCGCCCGCGATATCCAAGCCGGCGAAACCTTCACCCGCGAGATGATTGACGTGCTGCGCCCCGCCACCCCCGGCGCCATCAAGCCCGACCAGATTCAAAACGTACTCGGCACAAAAGCGATTGCCGATATGCCGATGGGCAAAGAACTGCGCTGGACAGATTTGGGCGCGTAGCCTGTCCCCCCGGAGCAACGCCAGTGAATTACCGGCTTCTTGCTGAAAAAATTTCGACCATCGAAAAGACCCTCCTGTCCCCAGAGCCGGAATCATCCCCCTGGATGTTCCGGCTCTGGCAGGTTTTCCTGTACCTGGGAGGCGTTTACCTGTGGGCCAAGTTTTTTGACATGGCCGGGAAACCGCCCAATTTCCACGATTGGTACCAGGTCAGCATCCCGCGCATCGACTTTATCCGCCAGGCGCTCGTTGCCGGCCAGTGGCCTTTACACGCTGCCGATGATTATTTGCTCTACAACGTCACCGACCGCTTCCTGGCCATCCCGGATGTCATCACAACCCCGCAGATGGTACTGCTCTTGTTTGTGAGCATTCCCACCTTTATCCTGCTCGATGTGCTTATCCATTACAGTATCGCTTTTTTCTCGCTGATGTACCTGCGCGGCAAATACAACCTGTCCGTCCTGGTGACAACCGTTGTCTTCCTGGTTTTTAATTTCAGCGGACACATCCTCTCGCATTACAGCGTCGGGCATTTCACCTGGGCTGGCTACTTCCTGTTTCCCCTGTTTTTTGTGCTCGTTTTCGAGTTGATGGAGAAACCGCCTCAATGGGCCTGGATTGCCAAAATGGCTTTCCTGCTCTTTTACATGGTTCTGGCAGGTTCGCTGCATCACTACGTCTGGCTGTTGATTTTTCTCGGCGTCCTGGTACTGGTCAGGTGGCGGCAAGCGCCCCAGATTATCGCTGCCGCTTTCTTCTCCGGGACATTGGCCGCCATTCGCCTGCTGCCCGCAGGCCTGGAAGCGGCAAACATCGAGAAAAAAGGGGCCTTCAACTATGTTTTAGGCTATCCATCCATCATGGAATTAATGCAAGCGATGGCAAGTCTCAAACGACCACATCCCGTCGAACAAATCCTCTTCTTCCAAACCGACACCGTCAACTCGTTTTATTGGGAATTTAATTATTACATCGGAATTTTGGGACTGACATTTGTTTTATTCGGCCTCATCCTGTGGATACGAGACCGACAGCCGCTATATTGGCAACTGCTCATTCCCACACTTGTCATCTTCGCGCTTTCGATGGGCAGCACCTATCGTATTCTACGCATGACCTCCCTTCCGCTCCTGCTC
Organism: Anaerolineales bacterium; assembly: GCA_046484545.1. Lineage (GTDB taxonomy): Bacteria > Chloroflexota > Anaerolineae > Anaerolineales > Villigracilaceae > UBA8950. The sequence goes on along the minus strand of JAWOIR010000314.1, from coordinate 609 downwards.
AGTGAACGCGTCACCTCGCGGATGGTGAGCGTTGCCATCACATTTTTTATCATCATCGCGGCGATTTACATCCAGAAATGGCTCAATCAGCGCCAATTTTCCCCGTTTCAGCGCGTCTTGATGTATGCGTCTGTGATGCTCATCGGTATAGAAATATTCACCAGCCTGAAACTGTGGCGAATTTCTGAATCGGCTGTCTATTTTGGAAGTCTGACTGTGGAAAACTATTATTCCAGTCTGGCCAACTACCATGACCCACAATATGAATTGATTCTTACCATCGGTCTTATCCTGACCCTATGCACAGCCATTTTTCTCCTCTACCAGTGTGCGCGAGAACGACAGCAAAAGCAACCACCGCTCTCCAAGAATCTTTAATTTGTCCGCATCGTTCAGATGTCGATGCCTGGGCAATGTCTGTGAAACATTCCTTTCTTCACGGCAACTTTCAAAGAGCCGAAATTCGTTCAATATCTAACAATATCAGGTATAATACCGCCAGACATTAACGATTGTTTAAGAACAATCGAACCCACCTGAATTTGGTCGTGGTTTACTCATCTGGATAAAAATGGCCCCGCCTGCCCGAATTTCGCAGGCAAAGTAGTG
>JAWOIR010000156.1:0-8700 GCA_046484545.1 Anaerolineales bacterium | reverse complement strand
AGCGTGGTTTGGTCCCAAATTTGGGCGGCAACAGGCTGGGGTGAGTCGGCGCGGGCTGGATTCAGCCAAAAGGCGGTCAACGCCAGGGCTGTTGCCAAAAGCACCAGCGTGGACAAAACCCCAATCCACAAATAATTAGGCCTTTTGGTTTTTGGAACAGGAGTGGGACGGGAAATGACGACTTGTTGTTTGGCGCGTTGTTCAGCGGCCAGGCGTTTGCGCGCCCAACGAAGGCCCTGATGGGCGCGCAGGCTGTTCGGGTTGATTTCAAGGGCGCGCTCGAGGTAGGCGACGCTGGCGCGCGGGCTGGAACAAGCGGCCAACATTAGCCAGCCTTCTTCGAGACCAGGGGCGGCCTGGACGGCAAAAGCGGCCCAATGATGGGCTGTGCGCCTGTCGCCGTTTTTGAGGGCGGTGTAGGCTTTCTGGATGGCCTGGATGGGGGTGATGGACATTGTTATACCGGTATAAATCGTCCTGCCGCTGCGACTACGCGCAGGTCTTTCGTTATTTTAACACACCGCGCAACTTCTCGGCAACAGTTCGAAGGACTTTGATGCGCGAAAAGGGTTTGTCGTTGGCTTCAACCAGCGTCCAGGGGGCGTTTTGGGTGCTGGTTTTGAGCACCATATCGCGAGCGGCTTCCTGATAGTCTTCCCATTTGGCGCGGTTGCGCCAGTCTTCGTCGGTGATTTTCCAACTCTTGTAGTTGACGCGCTCGCGTTCGCGGAAGCGTTCGAGTTGCTCTTCCTTGCTGATGTGCATCCAGAATTTGAAGATGACGCCGCCGAAATCGGTGAACTGACGCTCGAACTGGTTGATTTCGCTGTAGGCACGCCGCCAGGCTTCTTCACTGCAAAAGCCTTCGAGGCGCTCGACCAGCACGCGCCCGTACCACGAGCGGTCAAAGATGGCGATTTGGCCCTGTTCGGGCAGGCGCCGCCAGAAGCGATAGAGATAGTGGCGCTCACGGTCGTCGCCGTGCGGGGCGGCGATGGGCCAGACGACGTACCCGCGCGGGTCCATTTTTTCGGTCAGGCGTTTGATGTTGCCGCCCTTGCCGGAGGCGTCCAGGCCTTCAAAAACGAGGATGACGGGTAATTTTTGCAAATAGACCCGGTAGGCCAGTTCATGCAGGTCAACTTGCAGGATTCTGAGCCAGCGGTCGTATTCATCACGCGGCATCTTCAGGGACAGGTCAAGTCGCTCAAGCATCGACGGCTCCCTTCATCGTCTCGCGGCTGCGCTCGAGTGCTTCGGTGGGTAGTTTGAATTCAATCGCCTGGATGATGGTTTCAAGGACCTTGATGCGGGCGTGGTAGCGGTCGTTGGCCTCAACAATTGTCCAGGGCGCGTGGGGCGAGTCGGTACGGGCGAGCATGTCTTCAACGGCATGATAGTATTTTTGGTATTTCTTGTGTTGCAGTTTATCAGCGTCACCCACCTGCCAGGCGGTCAGTTTATCGCCAAGCAATTTTTTAAAACGCTTTTTCTGTTCTTCACGGCTGATATGCAGCCAAAATTTATGGATGACCGTGCCATCGGCGGCAAGTTGCTCTTCAAATTCGGCAATTTCCTGGTAGGCGCGGCCCAGGTCATCTTCGCTGACGGTTTTACTGATTCGCTCAATCAGCACACGCCGATACCAGGAGGTGTCAAAAACAACCATTTGCCCATAGGCGGGGATTTGAAGCCAGAAGCGCCACATCCAGGGATAGTGGGTTTCGGCGGTGCGCGGCGGGGTGATTGGCACCACGCGAAAGCCGCGCGGGTCCATGCGTTCGGCCAGGATTTGGATAAGGCGCCCCTTACCGCAAGCAGCCCAGCCCTCGAAGACAATCACAACTGGAATTTTGGCATCGAAAACGGCATGTTCCAGCTCATACAAGCGCTGTTGCAATTGGCGAATGCGAGCCCGATATTCTTTTTTGGGAACGGCAAGGTCAAGGTTGAGGTATTCGAGCATGAGACTCCATCAATAACGCGCCTTCAGTTCGCTGACCGGCAGGGTAATCTGACCTTCTTCCGCATCGCCCACCTGAAGGATTTCAGCCGGCTTTGTCGCCAGCAGCCAGGCGGTATAGGCGGCGGCCAGGGCATCGAGCCTTTCGGCGCTGTAGAGCGTTTCAAGCGGCAAATGGCCTTTGAGCAATTTGTAGCGCGTTAGTTCTTCAAAAAAATCCATCGGGTCGCGAATGGACAGTCCCTGCTCGTAAAGAACCAACTGACGCTGCAAGCGTCCCTCCAGGCTGGCGCGGGCCAGGGGCTGGTTTCCGAGCAAAACGGCGAAGCAGGCCTGGGCGTTCGTCTCGATAAAAGCGCGCGCCGGTTTGTCGTCTGAATAGGGCTGGTAGCCCAACTCGCCCAACTGACGATAGCATTCAAACCCATCCTGCATCCAGGCGGGACAGTATTCCAGCCGCGAGGGAGTCGCCGCAAGATTGATACCGCGCTCGCGCAAGGCATGTTCACCCAGGCGCATATCCTGGGCGCGGCCCGGTTGATGAAGGAGCGGCAGGCTCTGGCGGTTCTCGCGCACCAATCCGCTGTTTGGGCGCGGCGGCGCACAGACCGCCACCAGTGCCTGCTGCTGACCGCCCAAAAAGGCCAGCACATCTTCCAACTCGCCATCGGCCAGGGTCAGCAGGCGGGTCTGGGAATCAAAAGCCGCATACGTGAACGGCTTTCGGCCTCCCGATGGGTCTACACCTACAAAAATGGGGGTATCATATAGCATGGCTGCGCATCTAATCAGGTAGAATTTGACATATTTGGTAGATTACGAATATTTTGCAAGGAGTCCGATTGTTGGTGTGTGTAGCGGACGTACGCCTGCTACACACACCAACAATCGGAAATTCTTCCAATTTTCGTGAAGTACTGATATTAACTATAGGTGAAAAATGAATTTTATGCAACACCTGAAACAAAACTGGCCGGGTTTGCTGGCCCTGCTCCTTGCCCTGGGCTGGATATGGCTCGCGCGCGCGCCGCAGGGCGCCACCACCGCCGGGCTAATTCCCGCACCGCAGGCCGGTTTCCTGGCCCCCGATTTCAGCCTCGACAACCTGGACGGAGAATCCGTCCGCCTCGACGACTTGCGCGGCAGCGTTGTGCTGATTAATGTCTGGGCCACCTGGTGTCCGCCCTGCCGGGCCGAAATGCCCGCCATGCAGCGCGTCTATGAAGACTACCAGGCCCAAGGCTTTGAAATCCTGGCCGTCAACGCCACCACACAGGATACCTTCGCCAACCTCGGCCCCTTCGTCGAAGAGTACCGCCTGACCTTTCCCATCCTGCTCGATGTGGCGGGCGAAGTCACCCGCGCCTACCGGGTCATGTCGCTGCCCACCTCATTTTTTGTTGGCAGGGATGGCGTCATCCGCGAAGTGGTCGTCGGCGGCCCAATGGACGAAGCCCTGCTGCGAACGCGCATCGAAGACCTGCTCAAGGAGGGCCGCTAATGTTCCCCATCCTGCAACTCGGCCCACTGGCCCTGCCTGTTGCGCCACTCTCGCTCATCCTGAGCGTCTGGCTGGGTCTCTCGCTAACCGAAAAATTCGCCAAAAAGCACGGACAAAATGCCGACGCTTTGTATAACCTGACCTTTATCGCCATCCTGAGCGGAATCGTGGGTGCCAGGCTTTTTTTCGCCGCCCAAAATTTTTCCGCCTTCGCTCAAACTCCCCTGAGTCTGTTCTCCCGTGAAATCGGCTCGCTCGACCCCTTCGGCGGATTCGCGTCCGCGCTGCTGGCGGCCCTGCTCTACGGACGTCGCGCCGGTCTGAAGTTCTGGCCCACGCTCGACGGGCTTACTCCGCTTTTCGCAGTCTTCGCCATCGGAATGGGCCTCTCGCGCCTGGCATCCGGCACAGCCTTCGGCATGGAGACCTCCCTGCCCTGGGGCATCCCGCTCTGGGGTGCCATGCGCCACCCAACCCAGGTCTACGAAATCCTGCTGGGGCTGGCTGTCCTGCTGTTCCTGGGATGGTGGGTGCGCGATAAACAAGCGGGGAACGGTTCCCTGTTCCTGCTTTTCGTCGCGCTGACAGCAGGTGCGCAACTGTTCGTCGAAGGCTTGCGCGGCGACTCCACCCTGCTTCCGGGAGGCATCCGCGCCGGGCAGATGCTGGCCTGGCTGGTTATGGCCGCAGCACTCTGGGGAAGAACGCACATAAAAACAGACCAGTAAAAGTAAACTGGCGCCTCGCGGCGCCAGTTTTTCTTCATGTAAACAGGTTAATTTTAGCGAACACGCGGCTCAATCAAACCGTAGGTATCATCACGGCGGCGATAAAGGACATTGACCACCCCGGTTTTGGCGTTGTAGAAAACGAAGAAGTTATCGTGCCCAAGCAATTTCATCTGCTCGACCGCTTCTTCTTCCGCCATCGGAATCAGGTCAAAAGCCTTGCGCCGGACAATCACCGGCGGTTCTTCCTGCTCCAATTCGGCCAGGATTTCGGGTTCAATATCCACAACTTCGGACACAGATTTGCCATCGCCGCGATTATTGAAGCGTTTGCCCTTGTAGCGGCTCACCTGACGGTCAAGTTTTTCGAGAGCGGTATCAATCGCGGCGCGAATATCGTCGGCGCGTTCTTCCGAACGCAGGATAAACCCCTTTCCGCGCACCGTCATCTGGGCAACATAACGGTCGAGCGCGCTGCGCGCCGACTTGACATGGCTCAACTCAATACGGGTTTCATCAATCATGCTAAGGTGGCGGTCCAGTTTGGCAACCTTCTTTTTCACATAATCCGAGATACGGTCTGTCACTTCAAAATCACGTCCAACAATCTCTATCTTTTGCGCCATCATGGCCTCCTTGAGGTAAAGGTGGATAGGTTTTCACACGCTGCAAAAACAGGGCATTCAGGCATCGTGATGTGAAACCGCCCTTGCAACGGTGTAAGCATAAACAGATTTGGCGCCCGCCTCCGTGAGCGTAGCCGCCGCTTCGATAAGCGTGGCGCCTGTCGTACAAACATCATCCACAAGCAGGATGTTCTTCCCTGCAACAAGTTTTGCATCCGACTGGAAGGCTTTCTTCAGGTTTTGTTTGCGCTCCTCGACGGACAAGCCGACCTGTGAGCGGGTATGCCGCGCGCGGCGCAAAGTCCCGGGCTGGTAATCCAGCCCTGTCAATTGGGCCAGCGGACGGGCAACAAGGGCCGCCTGGTTATATCCACGCTCACGGTAACGCTGTTCGCTGAGCGGAATAGGTAGGATGACCTGGACAGGCCAGTTGAAATCACGTAGCCCCGGCGCAATGCATTTCGCCAGGGAATGCCCCAGCGCAATATTATTCCGGTATTTCAGGGTATGCAACGCATTACGAACCGGCTGTTTAAAAACAGCCCACGACCGAATATGTGTCAGGCTCGGTCGTGAGGCAATGCAGCGTTTGCAAAGCGTGGTCACAGACGGCTCACCACAGATTTCACAAACTTGCGCGGGCATTCGGGTTACAGATTTTTGGCACTCTTCGCACCAGCGTTCACCTATTTCCTGGCATCCAGGGCAAACAGGCGGAAAAACAAGGTCAATCACATTCCAAAAGGAACTTTCAAGCCAATACAGAAAGGGCTTTTTGAAGGTCAAAATCCTATTCCTTTTTGAACGAACGAAGAAAACATCAACTCTGGGCTATCGGAAAATCTCCACTTGCATAATCCGCAAAACTGCGGGGGTCATCAGAACGATAAAAATGGATGGGAAGATAAAACCGACCATTGGCAAAAGCATCTTGACCGGGGCCTGGTGAGCCTGCTCTTCCGCCAGTTGACGGCGGCGCATACGCATCTGATCAGCCTGGATGCGCAAAATCTTCGCCATGCTGACGCCCAACTGTTCGCTTTGGACAACAGCAGCCACAAAACTGGTCAGGTCGGCTAAGTCAATGCGGTCAGCCATGTCGCGCAAGGCATCACGGCGAACCTTGCCAAGTTGAATTTCACGAATGGCGCGCGCAAAAGCCAGGGAAAGTTCGTTGTCCCATTTTTCAGCAACATTTGAGATGGCGGCGTCAAAGCCAAGCCCGGCTTCTACACAGATAGTAAGTAGGTCGAGCGCATCAGGCATGGCCTTTTGAACTTCTTTTTGTCGTTTTTTGATTTGTTCATTTAACCAGAGTTGCGGAAAGAAAAAACCAACCACTACGGCAATCAAAGAATAAAGCACGGCTGTTGAAAAGGGCTGCTGGACAGCTGAGAACGTAAAAATAAAGAAAGCAACAAACCCCGCAACCCCGGCGGCCACAAAGCGCAATGCAAGAAACATTGGCGCATCAATCCAGCCAGCCCGCCCGGAACGCTCAAGTTTCATGGTGATTTCCTGCAAGGCATTTTGGGGCGTAAAGCGGGTTGTCAGTTCTCCGAATTTACGAAGCACAGGATAAATAACCCTCTCCTGGAAAGATTGGGTCATTTCAATCTCTTCCAACGAGATAGTTTCACCGCGCTGCGTAAACTCGCTCAACCGGGCTTCAAGCGGGTCATCATCATCACGTGGCACACGCGAACCGACATATATCAAAATTGCGGCAATGGCAATGATGACCAAAATCAAGATTAGGATGACTGTTGATGGATTATCCATACTACACCTCGATATCGGCGATTTTCATCATAATCGCATAACCGATGCCAATCATGACCACACCAACCCCAATAGCAATACCGCCACAGAGCGGGTTGTTAAAAAATTCCATCATATATTCCTGATTGATAATCCAAATCAAAATAAAAACTGCAAAAGGAACGCCAGAAAGGATGCGCCCAGACATCGTAACCTGGGCAGTCATCACTCTGATTTCCCCTTTGATACGAACCCGTTCACGGATGGTAAATGCAATCGTATCAAGAATTTCGGCCAGTGGGCCACCTACCTCGCGCTGAACGTTAATCGCTGTAATGACAAAATCAAGGTCCTCGCTGGGAATACGGCGCATAAGGTTATCGAGCGCCTTGTCCATTGGGACACCTAACTGCATCTCCTGAACGACGCGCCGAAATTCTTCGTTAATCGGGGCTGGCAGTTCCTTGCTAACGGCTTCCATCGCCTGCATGGTGGAATAGCCCGCCCTTAAGCCGTTAACCATCAAGTTGAGCATATCTGAGAGCTGGTTATTAAACTTTGTCAGCCGCCGCCCCTGTTGAGAGCGAACATAGATAATTGGCAAGGCAAAACCAATTACCGCGCCAAGAATACCAGAAACCAATCTAGCGGTATTACTATCTCCGCCTAAAAACCAGGCCAGCCCCCCCAGCGTAATAGATACAATCACAAGAAAGGCAATAAATTCTCCAGGCTTAAACTTCAAATCAGCTCGCGCGAGGCTACGCGCAAGTTTCTCTCCCCAAGCCGACCTTTCAACGCGGCGATTGACCCATTCAGCCGCCAGACTGGAAGATTTGTCATCTTTTTGTGATTTTGATTGTTCATCATGTTCGAGATATTTGCCCAGGCGTTCTTCCATCATGTTTCGCTCGCTGGAGGAGGAAACATAAACACCAATAGCCAACAAAACCAGGATGACAATTACCCCAATCAGGATTATGCCTAGTTCCATGCCTTCTTCCTTCGTCGATGTTTACTCATACATACCAAAGCATTCAACAATTAGTAGCGTTTTCCGCCAACGCCAAAAACGCTTGCCGGAAGGTGAATACCGGATGCCTCGATTCTATCCACAAACTTGGGGCGCAAACCCGTTGGCCGCAATCGTCCAATCACACGCCCGTTTTCAAAACCGGTTTGTTCAAAGACAAAAATATCGGTCAGGGTGATGATATCGCCTTCCATACCATTCACTTCAGTAATATTGGTAATTTTACGCGAGCCATCGCGCATTCGTTCCTGCTGGACAATCAAATCCACTGCGGCGGCAATCTGTTCACGGATGGCACGCACCGGAAGGTCCATACCTGCCATGAGCGTCATTGTTTCCATGCGCGCCAGGGTATCGCGCGGCGTGTTGGCATGCGCAGTGGTCATCGAGCCGTCATGGCCGGTATTCATGGCCTGCAACATATCCAGGGCCTCGGCGCCACGACACTCCCCAACGATAATTCGCTCCGGGCGCATACGCAGGGAGTTAATCACCAAGTCACGAATGGTAATTTCACCGCGGCCTTCGATATTAGCCGGGCGCGATTCCAGCGTGACTACATGTTCCTGGCGAAGTTGCAGTTCCGCAGCATTCTCAATGGTCAGAATGCGCTCATCATTGGGGATAAAACCAGACAAAATGTTAAGTAAGGTGGTTTTACCAGAACCCGTACCGCCAGCGACAACAACATTTAAGCGGGAAATCACACAGGCCTTCAAAAATTCAACCGCTTCAGGCGTGACGGTGCCAAATTGAATCAACTGCTCAACCGTGATTGGGTTTTTAGCAAACTTACGGATGGTTAGGGCCGGGCCAACCAGGGAAATTGGCGGGATAATGGCATTAACACGCGAACCGTCCGGCAGACGGGCATCCACATACGGGCTGGATTCGTCGATACGGCGGCCCAGAGGCGCAACGATACGGTCAATTACACGCAAAACATGGTCGTTGTTCTCGAACGTAATCGGGACGCGAATGATTTTACCCTTGCGCTCGACATAAATGTTTTTCGGCCCGTTAACCATGATTTCTGTGATTGTGTCGTCTTCCAGAAGCGGCTGGAGCGGCCCAAATCCCAAAATTTC
>JAWOIR010000475.1:0-5968 GCA_046484545.1 Anaerolineales bacterium | reverse complement strand
ACAGACGCTTACGCCACGCAAATCAGCGCGGAGGGCATCCCCAGCATGGTGATTGGTATTCCACTGCGCTACATGCACACCCCGGTCGAGGTCGTCGCGCTCAAAGACATCCAGCGCGCCGGGCGGCTGCTGGCTGAATTCATCGCCGCGCTCGAAGTAGATTTTGTTGAGAAGATTGTTTGGGAAGATTAGGAATTCGATACTCGAGATTCGAGATTAGAGAATTCGAAAGCCAAATAACGAATTATCGAGTATCGAATAACGAGTACCTAGACCACAGGAACACTCATGGCTGAAAAAATTAAAATTGGCAAACCCCAACTTACCCTACTAGAAAAACTATGCAATGCCAGCGGCGTCTCAGGCGACGAGGGCGAAGTGCGAAAAATTATTCTGGAAGAAGTCAAGCCTTACGCCGACGAGGTCAAGGTAGATGCGCTTGGCAACGTACTGGTGACGAAAAAATCATCCCAAAAAGACGCCCTGCGCGTGATGGTCGACGCCCACATGGACGAAGTCGGCTTCATGCTGGTGGCCGATGATGGCGAAGGGATTTACCGCTTCGAACTGGTCGGCGGGCTGGATGTGCGTCAACTGGTAGGCAAGGCCGTGCTGGTCGGCAAGGACAAGAACCCCGGCGTGATTGGCGCGCGTCCGATTCACCTGACCACCCCCGAAGAACGCAAGCGCAAAATTCCGCTCGACCAACTGCGCATCGACATCGGCCCCGACGGCAAGGCCAAACCCGGCGACCGGGCCGTCTTTGCGACCCGATTCAAGCGCGTCGGCCCGTCGATTTTTGCCAAAGCGATTGATAACCGTGTTGGCTGTGCCATTTTGGTCGACTTGCTCAAAACCGCCCCGGCCCATATCGACCTGTGCCTGTCCTTCTCGGTGCAGGAGGAAATCGGCCTGCGCGGCGCGAAAGTAGCAGCCAACTATTTCAAACCTGACCTGGCAATTGCGCTTGACTCGACCCCGGCCAACGACCTGCCGCACCACGCCGATGAGGAAAACATCTTCTACAACACCAAACTCGGCCTCGGCCCGGCGCTTTATACCTTCGATGCCGGAACCCTGAGCGACCCGCGCCTGGTGCGATTTTTGGCGGAAACCGCCGAGAGCGAAAAAATCCCCTTCCAATATCGGCAGCCCGGTGGGGGTGGGACGGATGCGGGCGCGATTCATCGTCAGCAGGCCGGCATCCCCTCAGTCTCGGTCTCCGTCCCCGGACGCTACGCGCACACCTCCACCCTGGTCATGCGCGTGGATGATTGGAAGAACACCCTTGCGCTCGTCGCTGCCGCACTCCAGCACATTTCACCGGAATTGTTACGAGAAGACAGGCCGTAAAACCTGTATAATCAAAGCATGGATACCAAACGTCCCAACCTGGACGCCATTCCGCAAGTTTTCAAGAAATACCCCTCGGTGCAGGCCGTTTATCTGTTCGGCTCGTATGCGAGCGGCCAGATTCGGCCCAAAAGCGACCTGGATTTGGCAATTGTGCCACGCGATTCATCCGCCAGGGAACAAATGCTCGACATCATGGCCGATTTGGTGCGCGCTGTACATGACCGGGTGGATTTGGTCTTTCTGGACAGCAAGGATGTCGTCTTGCGCTTCGAGGCAGTGCGTCATAATCGGCTGGTTTACCAGACTCCCGACTTCGACCCCGGCGCTTATACCTCGCGCATTGCCCGCGAATACTGGGATTTCCTGCCTTACCTGGCTGTCCAACGGCAGGCGATGAAACAAAGGATATTGGGCTAACTATGAAAAAACTCATCCAAAAACTTACCGAAACTTTCTCCCCCTCCGGCTACGAATCGGCCATTCGGGAGGTCATCCGCGCTGAAATCAAAGGCCTGGGTGATGAAATTCGCGTGGACGCGCTTGGCAACCTGATTGTGCGTACCGGAACGCCCGGCGGGAAACGCATCATGATTGCGGCCCACATGGACGAAATCGGGCTGGTGGCCTCGCACATCGACGACAACGGCTTCGCGCGCTTCACCGCCATCGGCGGGGTGTACCCGCAAATGCTGATGGGTGCGCGCGTGCGCTTCTTCAATGGCACGCCGGGCATTGTCCACACCGAGCCGCTCGAAAAACCAACCGACACCCCCAGCATCGACAAGATGTTCATCGATGTCGGCGCAAAAAGTCGCAAAGATTGCCCAATCAAAGTCGGCGAAGTGGCCGCCTTCGAGCGTCCCTTTCTGGATATGGGCGAGCGCATCGTCGCCAAAAGCATGGATGACCGCATCGGCTGCGCGGTGGCGATTGAAGCCCTGCGCGCACTGAAAGAAACCCCACACGAGGTCTATTTTGTTTTCACCACCCAGGAGGAAGTCGGCACACGCGGCGCGCAGACATCGGCCTTCGGCATCGACCCCGACCTGGGCTTCTCCATCGACGTGACCGCCTGGGGCGATACGCCCGGGCGCAAAAACTTCGAGATGGCGCTCGGCAAAGGCCCGGCCATCAAAATCAAGGACGGCGGTATGCTCTCAGACCCGCGCATCGTCAATTGGATGATTCAGACCGCCGAAAAGGCCAAAATCCCTTACCAGCGCGAAGTCCTGCTGGGCGGCACGACCGACGCGCGCGCCATGCAACTGGTGCGCGCGGGTGTGCCGGTCGGCTGCATCTCCATTCCCTGCCGCTACGTCCACAGCCCCAGCGAGATGGTGGACATCAACGATGTCGAAAACGCCGTCAGGTTGATTGTGGCACTGCTTAGCAAGCCAGTCGAACTCTAGCGGATGAGATAGCATAAAAAGCCGTCCAATAGCGACGGCTTTTTTATTAGTTGGGAATCCCCGTATTTTGGGATGTCAACGCGCGCACGCGTACGCGGCGCGCGTTGACATCCCAAAATGCAGTCTTCTTTACGACAACTATCAGAAAACCTTACGCTGGGCAAGCAAAAAGTTGTAAAATTAAAGTAATCTTACTCGTACTTTCAGATGTCAGGACAAGAACATGGTTCAAAACCTGAAAAACATCATCTTGCGCACTGCCCTACTCTACGCGATTCTGGCCGGGCTATGGATACTGGTTTCCGACTGGGCTATTTACCAGTTGATAGATGAGCCAACCGCCCTGACGCGGATGCAAACCTACAAAGGTTTATTCTATGTCATTGTGACAACCTTATTGTTGTACGTTCTTCTGCGCACACAGTTAAGGCGATGGGCCAAAAGCGTAGATGTAATAGAACAAGCCCAACAGGATTTGAGCGAAAGCAATGACTATTTAAAAGCGGTGCTGGATGCGACCAACGATGCCATCCTGGTGGTTGAACCAAAAAGCGGCAAAATTATTGACGCCAACCAGCGCTTATTCGAGATGTACGGTTTCTCCCAAGAAGAAACAGTTGGCAAACCAATCGCCAACTTGCGTGAAATCGTTTTAGATTACTCACTCAAAAAAGTATATCAATGGGCGGTAAAAGTCAGGCGTACAGGCCCGCAAATCATAGAGTGGCAGACAAGGCACAAAGACGGCCATCTGTTTTGGGTCGAAGTTAGCCTGCGTTTTGAGCGAATCGGCGCCAAAAACCGGTTTGTCATGTCGGTGCGCGACATCAACAAAAGAAGGGAAATCGAAGAAAACCTCAAAGAAAACCAGCGCATGCTGGACACCCTGATAAGCAACCTGCCCGGCATGGTCTATCGCTGCCAAAACAGCCCGGATTGGCCCATGAACTACGTCAGTCAGGGTGTCTTTGCCCTGACCGGCTACCGGCCCGAAGACCTGACCGGCGATAACAACATCTCATTTATTCAACTCATCCATCCTGAAGACCGCCAGCGAGACTGGGACAAAATTCAAGAAGCACTCCAAATGCGGCGCTCCTATACACTAACATACCGCTTAATAGATATTTCCAATATCGAAAAATGGGTTTGGGAGCAGGGGCGCGGCATCTTCGACGGAAACGACGAGTTGCTCTTCCTGGAGGGCTTTATCACGGATATCAGCAAACAGAAGCAGGCCGAACTTGCCCTGTACAAGCGTTTTGCCGAACTGGAAGCCCTACGCACCATTGACCGCGCCATCACGTCCAGTTTTGAATTAAGAATCACCTTGGACATTCTTCTTAAACAGGCCGTTCACAAACTGGAAGTTGACGCTGCGGCAGTCCTGCTTCTAGACAGCGATTTACAAGCCCTGCGATACACCGCTGCGCAAGGATTCCGAGCCGTCGAAATCGAATCAATGGAATATCGCCCCGGCCAAGGCCTGGCTGGCAGAGTAATGCTCGAACGGCAGCCAGTACAGGTCTCTGACCAGGCTGAGATTGAAAACGACAAAATTTTTGCCAAGCAAGAAGAATTCTGCGGCTATTGCGGCATTCCACTCATCGCAAAAGGGGAACTGAAGGGCATCCTGGAGATTTTTCATCGCGCAAGCCTGCCCGAAGACCCGGACTGGAGAAGTTTCCTGGAAACATTGGCAAACCAAACCGCCATCGCCATTGACAATGCCCAGATGTTCGAATCGCTGCGACACAAAAACCTTGAACTCGCCCTGGCTTATGACGCCACCATCGAAGTTTGGTCGCGCGCCCTCGAACTTCGGGATGGAGAATCCCCGGGACATAGTGAGCGCATCAGCCAGTTAACAATCCGACTGGCGCAGGCGCTCGGCCTGGCAAAAAACATGATTGGCAATATCCGCTACGGCGTTTTGCTGCATGACATCGGCAAGATGGGTGTTCCATATGAAATCCTGCTTAAAAAGGGAAAACTGACCAAAGCAGAGAGAGAAATCATGCAGGAACATCCGCGTCATGCCTACAAACTGCTTGCAAATATTAGTTACCTGAAACATGCGCTCGATATCCCCTATCATCACCATGAAAAGTGGGACGGAACGGGCTACCCCGACGGATTAAGCGGAAGCCAAATTCCGCTGGCCGCACGCATTTTCGCTGTTGTGGATGTCTGGGATGCCCTGACCAGCGACCGTCCCTACCGAAAAGCCTGGACGCGCAAAAAAGCAATCGCCTATCTGGGCGAACAGCGCGGCAAACATTTTGACCCGGAAATTTTGGATACTTTCCTGAATTTGATAGAAACCGAAGAAAGCGGTTAAATCAGGGCTTGCAACTCGTCAATTTTCCAGAACAAATCCAGCCCGTTTCCCAACCGTAAGACCGATTCCAAATCCTGGCTAACAGGAAACTACGAAACGAAAACGCTTCCCAAAATCGGGAAGCGTTTCTATTTTTTGTGCCGGGTTATGCTCCCAGGCGCTGGTAATAGGCTTGCAGGATGCCCGGAAGAGCCTGTGCGGCCTCCAACAGGGCTGAATGTCCCTGGCTGAGAGTCTGTCGTTCATACGTCTCGAAAACCTGCAAACCCTGCCGCAGGCCCAGTTTGAACTGGTTGAGGAATTCCCGGTCGGCGTTGCGCAGGTCTTCGGTTAGTTTTTCGAGGGCGGGCAGGTCGCTTTCGGGTATGGCGCTCAGGCTCGCCAGGGCTTGCGAACCGAGCGAACACGCAGATTGCGCTGCCGGGCTGGATTCGATTTCGCCAACCTGTTCCCGCACCCAGCGATAATCCTGCCGGTTGGAACACAGGCCGCTGGTCAAGGCCCACAGTTCATCGAGCGGCGTCCCGCAGATTTTGGCGAGGTAGTCGCACAGGAATCTTTCGTGGGTCTGCAACAGCAATTGGGCGCGGTAATGCGAGCGGCGCGGCTGTCCGCGTGTTTCGTCATGCGTTACCTGCTCCTCGCCGATGCTGTAATCGTTGAGCAGGGCATTTTCCATCTCGACCACCGCGTAAAGGAAGCGCACCCAGGTTTCGTACAGGCGCGCCAGCGAGACGAATTGCAGTCCCTGGGGCGTGATGGCCACCCCGCCGCCGGTGCCAAAATCGAGACGCCGCACCGCGCCCAACTGGTACATGCCGAGCAGGGAATCGACTTCTGGGTTGACATCGTGCTGGACTTT
>JAWOIR010000464.1:0-2770 GCA_046484545.1 Anaerolineales bacterium | reverse complement strand
CCTTGAAGCGCCGGTCGAGTTGGGCCTGGATGTTTTCCCACAGCGTCCAGCCGTAGGGACGCACGACCATACAGCCGCGCACAGGCGAGTAATCGGCCAGTTCGGCCTTGAGCACCAGTTGGTTGTACCATTCCGCAAAATTTTCATCACGGGTGGGGAGTTTTTCTTCTGCCATTTTGTCCTCGTTCGTTTAAGGTTGAATGTTCAATGTTGAAAATTTTAGGTCGAAGGTCAAAAGTCAAAGGTCGTTTCAGACGTTCGACTTTTGACTTTCGACAAGGTTTACAGCACTTTCCACATCCTGCGCAAAGAACAACAATTCCTTTGCTTTTTCGGATGTATAGTTTCCGGTTGCTTCGAAAACCTGGTTAAAGATGGCGCGCCAACCCTCCCCAACCAGGATGAGCGGCCTCCGGTGGATGCTCTCCACAACCAGCAAATTCCACATCAGGCTGATTTCGGTCAACGTGCCGGGGCCGCCGGGCAGGGCAATCGCCGCGTCGCAGCCGTGAATTAGCCAGTCCAGACGCTCAACCAGTGTTTCTGCCCGCCGCTCTTCTTTAACCCAGTCATTGGCCGCAATCGGACGCCAGTTCTCGATTTCAGCACAGGTCACGCCGATGACATGTCCACCCGCCTCGCTGGCGCCCTTACTGACGGCCTCCATCGTGCCGATATAGCCGCCGGTTAACACGGTATGTCCGCGCCCGGCCAGCATTTTGCCCAGGCGATAGGCTTCCTGATAAGCCGGTGTTCCAGGTTGCGGCTGCGCGCCGCCGAAGATGGTGATGTTCATAAGATTAGATATTCGAGAATAGAGAATGGTAATTCGGTCAAACGTCCTTGGTCATTGGTCCTTCGTCCCAGCTCCGTCCCGCATTCACTTCCAACTTCTTCAAAACAGCCTGCTCCAAATCAATGCCCGAAACCGAGGCCAGTTGCAGCAGGTACAGGGTCACATCCGCCAGTTCGGAGGCCAGTTCGTCCTTATCGACCAGCCCCTCGCGCCACTGGAAATGCTCCAGAATCTCTGCCGCCTCCAGCGACAGCGAAATCGCCAGGTTGCGCGGCGTCTGCGGACGTTTGGTATCCGCCTCGTACCAGCCCTTCGCGCGCACAAACGCGTGCATCTTTTCGGTCAGTTCAGGGATAGTGAGATTTGGCATTTGCTTTCTTTACCACGACGGCGACAACGCAACACAACGGAAGAACAAGTTTTAAGGTTTTCCTTTGTGTTCCTTCGTGTCCGTTGTGGTGAAAGGTTTTTTGAATAAAAAACGGCTCCTCAGGTCTGGGAGCCGCTTCACGCAACGTCAAAACGAACCTATCCAGACCAGGAGGTTTGCCAGCGCGGGGAAGGGGACGGGTTCGTGTTCATTCGCGCAATTATACGCCAAAACGCCCAAAAAGGCTATAATCACCCTGTCGCACATGCACCACCTTTCAACCTTCAACCTTCTAACCTTACACCGATGTTAAACCGCCTGCCCGCCCTGCACCAAACCCTGCTGCGCCAGATAGACCAGCAAGCCGCCCTGCTCGGCTTCCCCGCCTACCTGGTCGGCGGCGGCGTGCGCGACATCCTGCTCAAACTGCCCGCCCTCGACCTCGACATCGTCATCGAAGGCGACGCCATCCAACTCGCCCGCGCGCTCAAAACCCGCTACGGCGGCGAACTGACCCTGCACACCAAATTCCAGACCGCCACCTGGCAGCCCCCCGCCGGCCCGCCCCTCGACCTCATCACCGCCCGCCGCGAAACCTACCCCGCCCCCGCCAGCCTGCCCGAAGTCAGCCCATCCAGCCTGGCCGACGACCTCGCCCGACGCGATTTCAGCATCAACACCCTCGCCCTGCGCCTGGCTGACGAAGCCCTCATCGACCCGCACAACGCCCAATCTGACCTCGCCAGCGGCCTCATCCGCGTCCTGCACCCAAAATCCTTCATCGACGACCCCACCCGCCTGTACCGCGCCGTCCGCTACGAAACCCGCTATGGTTTCCGCCTCGCGCCCGATACCCTGGCCCTGATTCCACCTGCCCTGCCCCTCGTCCAACGCCTGACCGCCGAACGCCTGCGCCACGAACTCGACCTGGTCTTCAACGAACATCGCCCCGCCCGCGTCCTCGCACGCATGGACAAACTCGGCCTGCTCCAGGCTGTCCTGCCGGATGTCCTGGCCTGGACTCCGGCCCACGCCGCAAAACTCGACTCCGCCCTGGCCTCGCCTCCCCCGCCCGAGTGGGGACTCGCGCTCACCTATAATGGGCAACCGATAAACCGGGTTTTGGGCTACGCCCTGTGGTTCTCCGCGCTCAGCCACGCCCAAATCGCCCTGCTGCACGTCCGGCTGACCTTCCCGCTGGCCGTATTCAAAACCGCCCAGGCTGTTTCCGACCTGCTGGCCGATTTACCCGTCCTGACCGATTCCAACCCCTCGGCCTGGGTGCGGCGGCTGGAAGAAGTCCCCCTGCCCGCCATCTACGCCGCATCCCTGCTCAGCGGCGAAGACGCCCTCAAGCGTTACGTCACACACTGGCAGCACATCCGCCCCCAAACCGACGGCGAAATCCTGAAAGCCCTCGGCCTGCCCCCCGGCCCGCGCTACGCCGAAATTCTATCCCGCCTGCGCAACGCCCGGCTGGACGGGGAAATCGACACAGATGAACAAGAAAAAGAGCTTTTGAACAAAATAATGGCATCCTGAAAACCATCGAACAGGAAGAAACATGACACCCGGCGACCCCTACGACTTGAAACCGGTCAAAA
>JAWOIR010000331.1:0-6170 GCA_046484545.1 Anaerolineales bacterium | reverse complement strand
GTCCTGGAGCGGGTTGCCAATGTGAAAGTTGACGCGCTCTTCAGGCGAAACCGGCGCGGCGGCAGTCGCTTCGCTGATTTCAGAGACGCGGGCAGCCCGAATTTGTTTCAGGCGGAAGGGGGCGAGGGGGTCAAGGGGGGGCATAATCTAATTTTTTAACACGAAGCGCACAAATCTTTAAACACGAAGGGCACGAAGTACACAAAGGTTTTTTTTAAGAGTCTTTGACCTGGGTTTTCCTTCGTGCCCTTTGTGTCCTTTGTGTTTAATCTTTTCTCTTCTCCACAGCCTTCTGCAACATCTTCTGGAACAACTCACCCAACTCCGTGCCAGAAAAATCCTGCGGGGAGAGTGAAATGACGGTGCGGGCGTTTTTGAGTCCCTGGCTGGCTTCGGCCAGACGGGCGGCCTGGGGTGTAAGAATGAGCAGTTCTGGGTTGTTCTTGAGAATGTCGAGTTCTTCCTTCTCGAAAGCCAGGCGCAGACGGTCGCGGGTCAGTTCGTCTTCGAGACGTTTTTGGGCCAGGGCATTTTCCTGTTCGAGCAGGTCTTTCTTGAGGGTCGATTTCTTCAACTCGAGGGTGTGGTCCATTTCAGCGATTTCTTCATCAGCCTGGTATTTGGACTTGGCCGCTGCGACACGGGCCTGGTTGTTGAGTTTTTCGGTCTGTTCAAGCAGGCGGGCTTCTTCCTGCTGGCGCAGGGCATCCGCGATTTCGACGTCGGCGGGGTCGAGCGAGTGGACGGCCAGGGAAATCAGTTCGAGGCCAAAGCGTTCCTTGAACCCTGCGGACTGGGCTTCAAGGGCATCGGTCAGCCCTTTGGAGGAAAGCGACTGGATATCGGACTGCTGAGCGTATTCCTTGACCAATCCCTCCAATCGGATGCTGGCCTGCTCGGCGGCACGGGCAACGGCGTCACGGTTCCAACCGCCGATGCGCACCAGGGCGTCCAGGTTATCGAGCGCCGGGGCGACCGAGCCAACCAGTTTGACGATGACTCCCAGATTCCCGGCGGCAACCGCTTCGATGTTCAATTGAATGGGATGCGGGGCGCGTTTGAGCAGCAGACTGAAATGACGCGGGTAGAACAGGCCGTCACGCAAGCCGATTTTCCCATTTGCCTCATACAGGGCCAGGACATCGGGCTGGCGCACCCGAAGTTCGAAAAGCGCCAGCAATATCAGTACCAGCAACAGGACAGCGAGAATAGCAAAAATGATTTCCATACAGACCTCCAGAACAAACCTATTTCCAATTTTAATTCGCTGCATTATACTTTGATTGTCGGGCAAGAATCGGTATAGACTTTAATCTTTATGGATTTTTTTAGTTGTTTTTGCACCCACTTTCCAGTATCATAAATGAGCGGATTAATCCCAACCATGCCTACGCCTGTCGACCAGCAGCGCTACCGGCAGCTGGCCTCGGAATACCGGGTCAGCGCCATCCCACCCTATGTCCTGCTCGCCCCCTCCGGCAAGGTCCTCCGCCAGTGGGCGGGAACCACACCCGAACGGGATTTTGACAACACAATGGCAAAAATCTGCGCCGAGACGCCGTAAAAGCCAACCAAGATTAGAGAAAGGATTTTCAAATGTCCGAGGAACTTCACTGGGGATTACTCTCCACCGCAAAAATCAACGGCGCTCTGTTCAAGCCGCTGGCAAAATCGAAACGCAATACCCTTTTCGCTGTCGGCTCTCGCAGCGAAGAAAGCGCCCAGGCTTACGCCGCGGAACATGGCATCCCGCGCGCGCACGGCAGTTACGAAGCCCTGCTGTCCGACCCGGACGTGGATGTCATCTACAATTCCCTGCCCAACCACCTGCACGCTGAATGGACAATTAAGGCTCTCGAAGCGGGCAAGCATGTGCTGTGCGAAAAACCCTTTGCCCTGACTCTCGAAGAAGTGGACGCAATGACCGAGGCCGCCAGGAAAAGCGGCAAGGTGCTGGCGGAAGCCTTTATGTACCGCACCCATCCGCAAACACTCAAAGTCAAAGAAATCGTCGCGAGCGGCGCGCTGGGCAGCATCCTGACGGTCAAGGGCGGATTTACTTTCACCTTCAACCGTCCCGGCAACTACCGGCTCGACCCGTCTTTTGGCGGCGGCGCGCTCTGGGATGTGGGCTGTTATCCGCTCAGTTATGCCCGCACCATGCTTGGGCTGGAGCCGGTAAAGGTCTTTGGCTGGCAGGTCAAGGGCGAAAGCGGCATCGACGAGTTTTTCAGCGCACAGATGTACTTCCCCGGCGGCGTCCATGCCCAATTCGATTGCGGCTTTCGCGGCCCCTTCCGCTCCTTCATCGAAATTGTCGGTCAGGATGCCACCCTGCACATTCCCATCCCCTTCCACCCCGGCAAGAAAACCAGAATCTTCCTTTCGCGCGGTGGCGAGCCTGAAACCATCGAAATCAAAGGCCAAAACTCGTACCTGGGTGAAATCGAAGACATGGCCGACGCCATCCTGGACGGCAAAGCCCCGCACATCTCCCTGGCCGACAGCCGCGCCAACGTCGCCGCCATCCTGGGGCTATATCAATCCGCCCGCACCGGAAGGGTTGCGCGCATTAAAAAGGCATAATCCTACCGAGAATCGCCGCCGGCACAACCTGCGGTCTGCCGCTCGACCTGGTCGAAAGGCTGTGTATCTCCACACCGCCACTATCGGCGCCCACGCCGTGCCGAGAGTCCTGGCTGTTGCGGCTCTTTAGGAATTCCTGTGATAACTCCCTGCATTTTGGGTTGTCAGCGCGCATACGCGCTGACAACCCAAAATGCGGCTTTCTTTACGGCAAATGTCAGAGAACCATCCTTGCCAGTCAACAGAATTTTTGGAGAAATCGCTCTCAATGGTATAATTCAGCCTTGAATTCATACCCCGTAAACGGTAAAAAACGAGAAGGAGAACGTTTTTATGTCTGGACATAGTCATTGGGCGACTATTCGTCGCAAGAAAGGCGCCAACGATGCCAAGCGTGGCGCAATTTTTACCCGCCTCGCCAAAGAAATTGTCGTCGCCGCGCGCACCGGCGGCGGAGACCCTTCCAGCAATATTCGCCTGGCTTATGCCATTGACAAAGCGCGCGCCGGCAATATGCCAAAAGATAATATCGAGCGCGCCATCCGACGCGGCACCGGTGAAGACAAAGACGGCGCGGCCTACGAGGAATTTACCCTCGAAGGTTACGGGCCGCACGGTTCGGCGATTATGGTCGAATGCGTGACAGACAATCGCAACCGCACTGTCGCCGACCTGCGCCATGCTTTCAGCAAAAACGGCGGCAACATGGCCGAGCCCGGCGCGGTCGGATGGCAATTCGAGCGCAAAGCCTACTTTACCTTCCAGTCCAGCGCACTCTCGTATGACCAGGCCTTTGAGTTGGCCATCGAAGCCGGGGCAGACGATGTCCAGGAATACGACGAGAGCATCGAAATCATCGGCCCGATTGAAGCCTTCAAAACGATTAGCGACGCCCTGCATGCGGCCAAAGTCAGCCCTGAAGAAGGCGGGCTGCGCCTGATTGCCAAGCAGGAACTCGAACTGGGCGTGGACGAAACCCTGCAGGTTTTGCGCGTGGTCGAAGCCATCGAAGATATGGACGATGTCCAGAATACGTATCACAACCTGAAACTCTCCGAAGAAGCCCTGGCTGCTCTCGAAGCGGAATAAGGTGTAGTAGGGGCGACCCGGTGGGTCCGCCCCTACAATTATCCATGACCCTGGCCATCGGTATCGACCCCGGAACCGCCACCACCGGCTACGGACTCGTCCGCGAAAATCACGACGGGTCACTGCAGCCGGTTCATTTTGGCGTTATCACTACGCCAAAAGGGATGCCGGACGCCGAGCGGCTGGACATGCTCTACCAGCAATTGAGCGCAATTTTGCGCGAATACAAACCGGTCACATGCGGGGTTGAGAAACTATTTTTCCAGAAAAATATCACCAACGCCATCACTGTCGGGCAGGCGCGCGGGGTCATCCTGCTGGCCCTGTCCCAGGCCGGTATGGACGTGGCCGAATACACTCCCAACGAAGTCAAACAAGCCGTGGCCGGGTATGGCGCCGCCGACAAACGCCAGATGCAGGAAATGGTGCGCATCCTGCTCTCCCTGCCCGAAATTCCCCGCCCCGACGACGCCGCCGACGCGCTGGCAATTGCCATTTGCCACCTGCACTCATACCGGTTGCGTTGATACCCAAAAAAAGAAAAATAGAACGCGGATAGTATGGCATATCGTGTGACAGTGATTGTCATTTCGAGCAATAGCGAGAAATCTTAACCATGCCGAAGATTTCTACCCTACGGGCACGATGTCACCGCTGCGCGGTTCGAAATGATAATTGACATCCAAAAAAATGCCAAATTTTAAGCAAAGCCCCACCTCCCACGTGGTAAAATCCGCACTCGTGTTCAAAAAATCCCACCCCCACAGAAGAAACCCATGACCCTCTACGCTGAAAAAATCGCCCTTGAACTCAAAGTCCGCCCGCAACAGGTCGCGGCTGTCATCAGCCTGCTCGACGAAGGCAACACCATCCCGTTCATTTCGCGCTACCGCAAAGAAATGACCGGCACCCTCGACGAAGAACAGGTGCGCCTGGCCGCCGAAATGGTCGAAAAACTGCGCGCCCTCGACGAGCGCCGCGCTGCCATCCTGAAATCCATTGAAGAGCAGGGCAAGTTGACGGATGAACTCAAAGCTGCCATCGAGGCCGCCGAAAACATGACCGGCCTCGAAGACCTGTACGCGCCCTACAAGCCCAAGCGCCGCACGCGTGCCATGATTGCGCGTGAAAAGGGTCTCGAACCCCTGGCTGAACTGATTTTGAGTCAAACAGGCGGCAGCCAGAGTGCAGAATCCCTGGCTGAAACCTACCTCAACGAACAAGTTACCAGCATCGAAGAAGCCTTACAGGGCGCGCGCGACATCGTCGCCGAAACCATCAGCGACAATGCCAACGTCCGCCAGGGTGTGCGCGAACGCGCGCTCAAATTCGCCATGCTGTACGCCGAAAAAATCGAAGGCGCGGCAGACGAGAAAAGCGTTTACGAATCCTACTATGATTTTTCGGGCCGCGTTGACCGCCTGCAACCGCACCAAATCCTGGCCATCAATCGCGGTGAAAAAGAGAATATCTTGCGCGTGCGCGTTGAAGTCGCCGAAAAAGACTGGCAGCCGGTCATTGAAGCCGAATTTGACGCCAACATCCTCAGCCCAATGGTCGACCAACTCATGCTGGCCGTCGAAGATTCCGCCCAGCGCCTGTTGCTGCCCGCCATCGAGCGCGACGTGCGCCGCGAACTGAGCGAAAAAGCCGACGGCCATGCCATCAACGTCTTTGCCGTCAACCTGCGCGCCCTGCTCGGACAGCCGCCCCTGGCCGGTCAGACTGTTCTGGGCATCGACCCGGCCTATCGCACCGGTTGCAAACTGGCCGTCATCGACCCGACCGGCAAATTGCTCGATACCGGCAACATTTACCCGCACGCGCCGCAAAACAAATGGGCCGAAGCCATCGACAGTCTGCAAGACATGATTAACCGTCACAAGGTCACCCTCATCACTATTGGCAACGGCACCGCCTCGCGCGAAACGGAAAAATTAGTTGCCGAGTTAACGAGTAAAAAGGTGAAGAGTACCAAATACCTGATTGTCAACGAGGCCGGCGCATCGGTTTACAGCGCCAGCCCCCTCGCCCGCGCCGAATTCCCCGATCTCGACGTCTCCATCCGCGGCGCGGTCAGCATTGCCCGCCGCGCCCAGGACCCGCTGGCCGAACTGGTCAAAATCGACCCCAAATCCATCGGCGTCGGCCTGTACCAGCACGATGTCGACCAGACCGCCCTCAGCCGCTCGCTGGATGGCGTCGTCGAAAGCGTGGTCAACCAGGTTGGCGTCGATGTCAACACTGCCAGCCCGGCATTGCTCACCCACGTCTCGGGTGTCGGCCCCAAAGTGGCGGCGGGCATTGTCGCCTATCGCGACAGCAACGGTGTCTTCAAAAGCCGCGAAGAACTGAAGAAAGTCTCCGGGTTGGGGCCGAAAGCCTACGAACAAAGTGCCGGGTTTATGCGCATTCGGGATGGAAAAAATCCGCTAGATGCCTCCGCCATTCATCCAGAGTCTTATCCCGTGGCCCTGGCCGTGCTGGAGCGCGCC
>JAWOIR010000324.1:0-3502 GCA_046484545.1 Anaerolineales bacterium | reverse complement strand
CTGGCGATTATTATGCTCGTCGTCAGTATCGTTTTCTACTTCCTGGTGCCAGTCGTTGTGGGCATCCCAGTACCCGTGTAATCCGAACCCCAAATCAGCAACAGGCCTGTCCAAAAGCGGACAGGCCTGTTTTTTTGCAAGCAGTTAGCATTCTGAAAGGTCTTTTTATCTGGTTGCGTGTTATTCTTTATGAAGAATTACAAGTGACTCTTTGGAAATTCCCGTGGTAAGTCCCCGCATTTTGGGGTGTGCGTGCGCTTACGCGCACGCACACCCCAAAATGCGACCTTCTTCACGGCAAATATCAAAGAACCATACAGGTGACTTATGAAAAAATTACTCCTTCCCTTATCATTACTCGCCACGCTCGCGCTGGGCATCTTCCTGCTGGCCTCCTGCGGCGGGGCCGACCAGGAAGCGCGAGACAATGTTCGCATCCAGGCGGCGGTCGCGGCTACCCTGGCGAACATCCCAACCCAGACACCCTATCCCACCCAGCAAATTGTCATCCCGCCCACGCCCATGCCGCTTAATGGACTGTTCTGCGAATACGGATTCTGCATCGGCCACCCCGCCGACCTGTATATGGTGGACGCCCTTATTTTGCGCAACGCCGCCGCGCCCAGCACCCGCTCTCAGGGTATTCTGTTTGCCTTCAATCCCGGTCTGTTCATGCAAGTCATCTGGTCGATTTCAGGTCCATCTTACGATTATGGAGTATCACACAAACTCATCATGGAAGAAACCGACCAGCGCACCGGCAACATGGAGATTATGCTCTTCCGTAACCTGAACGTATACTACCAGCCGATTGGCCCAACTGCATCCGACATCCTGCCCTATGGCGCAGTCGCCTCCTGGCAGTGCGGCGGACGTGATTTCGCCTGGAAAGTTTATACTCCAGAAGAAGGAATGGCCGCCGGTTTGTTACAAGAATCGCTGGCGCGTTTCCGCTGTGAGTAGCCATGAGCGACCCAATTGATGAAATCATCCGCCAGGCCATGCAACGCGGCGACTTCGACAACCTGCCCCAAAAAGGGAAAAAACTCAACCTGGATGAATACTTTGAACTACCAGAAGATGTCCGCGTTGGCTATACGATACTGAAAAACGCCAGTTTTGTCCCAACCGAAATTGAGTTGCTGAAAGAAATCGCTGAACTGGAAGAGCGACTAAAAAACGCAGATGCCGAACCGGCGGCAAAAATCCGCAAAGAAATTCAGAATAAACGCCTGAAATATAATCTCCTGCTGGAGGCCAGCAGGAGACGAAAAAAGTAAGCCAAAAAAAGTCCGCGTGAAGCGGACTTTTTTTCATTCAGCATCTGGCTGCATGTGCATTGGCAGCGATTGCTCTCCCTCGGAAAAATCCGATAGGATTATCAGCGCTGAAGTGACCGTACTGCCGGGGTTGCGCCAACGGTGATTGAGATTGGCGGCAAATAACAGGCTGTCGCCAGCCTCCAACAAGTAAGTATCGCTCTCAACCAGGTATTCCAACTTTCCGCGCAGGCAAAAGACAAACTCATGCCCGGTATGGATGACATTGGTTGGCCCGCTCGATGCGCCGGTTTCCAGGGTCAGCATAAAGGGCATGACACGGCCTTCAAAGTTCTCGCCACCCAGACCTTCCCACAGGCCGCGCATGAAAGGCAAACGGGTACGTTCGTCAGCTTTCAGGAAGACCACCTTTTCGCGCGTCGGAGCAGGGGCAAAGAAATCTGTGATGGGGTTTTCAAGGGCAGTTGCCACCCGGTAAAGGGTGCTGACCGAGGGCGAAGTTTTACCGCGCTCAATCATGCTCAAGGCATTGGCCGAAAGCCCGCTCATGGTTGCCAGGGTGCGAATGGACACCCCGCGCTTTTCTCGCAATTGACGTAACCGTGTCCCCACATCGACAGAGATTGCTTCCCGACTCGTAGAATTCATTTCCAATACTCCTGTCATGGTATGGGCGCAAGCCCGTTTTTGTATTTCTTATACTATCACAATTTCGTCAAATTTGATGGTTTTTCGCTTATTACATTTTTCCGAGTGTCACGTGACAATTCTCACTGTATTTTAATCTAAAATCCAACTATCATATCGATATATTCACTTATTCAAATATATAAATTTGCAGTTCTCCGTTATTTGCCGTAAAGAAGGCCGTATTTGGGGACTTCCACGGGAGTTCCCAAATAACCAAATTAGAAAGAAAATATCATGATTTCACAAACCCTCGCCCAGGAAGTCTCACAACTCGAAGCCGATTTGTGCTTCGCGCTGGCCGACCCAACCCGCATTCTGATGCTCTACGCGCTGGACGAGCATCCGCGCAATGTTGGCGAACTGACCCAGGAACTCGGCATTACCCAGCCGACCACCTCGCGCCACCTGAAAATCCTGCGCGAGCGCGGACTGGTCAGCGCCACCCGTCAAGGAGTGGTCATCCAGTACGAACTGAACGACAAGCGCCTCATCCAGGCCCTCGACCTGTTGCGCAGCGTCTTGCGTGACCGGCTGGCCTATCGCGCCAATTTGATGGAAGAAATTGGAGAATAGTATGAAAAACTTCAAAGCCTATTGGGTTTTCGGCCTGCTTGGCATCCTGTTGGTCGTCGCCGTGCCGGTGATGATTTTCGCCGGGGACGCCTCCGCCAGCCCCGCCGACAATCCCTGGGATGGCGTGCCAAAGCGCCCCATCCACGTCCCGCACGCCGACATCATCACCGGCCCCTTCGAGACGCCCCAGGACGTGACCCGCGCCTGCCTCTCGTGTCACCCCAACGCTGCCAGCGACATAATGAACACCTCGCACTGGACCTGGGAAAGCAAAGAGTTCAACGTTCCCTGGCGCGATGAGCCGGTTACGATTGGCAAAATCAACCAGATTAACAACTTCTGCATCAGCGCCCAAACCAACCAGAAATCCTGCATGTCCTGCCATATCGGTTACGACTGGCAGGAAACCGATGATTTCAGCCAGGCCTTCGACTTCACCAAACAGGAAAATGTCGACTGCCTGGTCTGCCACGCCCAATCGGGCTATGCCAAAGGCAATTACGGCAACCCGGCAGAATTTGTCGACCTGCTGACCGCCGCCAAAAGCGTCGGCTACCCGACCCGCAAAAACTGCGGCACCTGCCACTTTAACGGTGGCGGCGGCAACAACGTCAAGCACGGCGACCTCTCCCAGCAGTTGTTCTTCCCCTCACCTGAAATGGACGTGCACATGGGCGGCAACAATTTTGAGTGCATCGACTGTCACACCGCCCAAAATCACCAGATTAAGGGCCGCCTGCTGACCGACAATTACACCATTGACCCTGCCGAGCAACCCGCCTGTACCGATTGCCACATTGAAACGCCTCACGAAGACCAGCGCCTGAACAGTCACACCACCAGTGTCGCCTGCCAGACCTGCCACATCCCGACCATGGCAACCAAAGACCCCACCAAAACCACCTGGGACTGGAGCACCTCCGGCCTCGAACAAGAAGAAGACCATTTCACCTACCTGA
>JAWOIR010000294.1:0-3421 GCA_046484545.1 Anaerolineales bacterium | reverse complement strand
GTCAAAGCCTATACCGAGGCGACTCAGGCCGTTGTCCGCGACGTGCCGCGCGCGCAGCGCATTCCGGTACACATTGCCCTGCTGGCAGTTCCCTACAACCTCTTCGAGCGCATCAAATTATTGACTACACGCCATGGCGGAGAAATTCTCGACGAAGATTTTGCCGCCGATGTCACCCTGACCTTGCGTTTCCCCGTTGAAGAATTTGAAGAATTCCAAACCGGCCTGCAAGAACTCTCGGCAGGCCAGTTGATAGCAGAAATCATGGAAACAAGTGAAATGCTGGTTCCTACGCAGTAGCCCCCGCCCAGACTTTTCCAGCAGGCAAAATGGTCTTATCCGGCACGTCGGCATAGACCACTGCGCTGTTGCCAATCCGCACCCCACTCCCAATTTTAATCCCAATTGCAGTCGTGACGCCCATCCCAACCAGGCTGCGCCCACCGACATGGACATGCCCGGCCAGCATTGCGCCCGGAGCAATATGGCTGTATTCGCCAATCTCGCAATCATGCGAGACAATCGCGCCGGTGTTGACCATACAGCGCGGATGCAAAACCGTCGACGAGCCAACATAGGCATTGGCAAAGACCTGTACACCCGCGCCCAGGGTCGCACTCGGCTCAACCGTCGCGCGTGGATGCGCCAGGGGCGGAAAATCAAACCCGGCTGCGGCCAACATCTCGAACAAGCGCACGCGCACGGCGATATCCAAAATCCCGCCGACGCCGTTGGCCGCCAGGGCCAGGCCCTTCTCGCGCAGGAGAGGCAATAATTCGCGGCCACCCAACACCGGAATGCCCAACACAGACTTGCCTTTCAGAGCCGGGTTATCATCCAAAATACCGGCAATTTGATGCGTGCCGATGGCCTGCACCATTTCCATGACGGATTTGGCATGTCCGCCGGCACCATAAACCAGGATGTGGTCAGGGCCAAAATCAGGCAATTCAACCGGAGCCAGGGATGCGGCAATTTCGCGGATGGCGGCCTCGGTCAGCAGCTGGTCGGTCGGCAGCGAGCCCAGGTCGAGGCCGAGGCTTTCGGCCAGGGTGCGGGCGGGTTTGGTGATGCGCAAACCGCCAGGGGCAGAGTGGGCAGGTTGAGCGGAAGCAGGTTTGGGGGTCGGGAGAGGTTCGTCGGCGGTCTCGGTCAGGTAGGCCAGCAAATCCCCTACCGCGAGGGTATCCCCTTCGGCGGCGACCAGACGCACAAATCCAGCAGACGGGGCTTCGATGTCGCTGGCGGCTTTGGTGGTTTCGACGGTAAAGAGAATGTCGCCAGATTCGACCTGTTGCCCATCGGCAACATGCAGGTCGACCAGGCGGGCTTCGGGTTCGTTGGCGTTCAGGAGCGGGACAGTGATGGGGGTAGGGGTCATACCAATTTCCTATTTTTTGGTAATATTTTTTGATAGTTTTCGTCTATAATTATAGCGTCATCTTATTTGAACTCAAAAAAGGAGAATGCTATGGATTTTGCTCGTGCTTTTTCATATATTTTTGAAGACTCACAATGGCTCAAGAAAGTCGGCATTGCCGCGCTGGTCATGCTCATCCCGTTTGTTGGGCCTATCACAGTGCTCGGCTGGAGCTTGACTGTCACCAAGCGTCTGGCCGAAGGACAGACCACCGACTTGCTGCCCGGCTGGGAAAATTTCATGGAACATCTGATGCTGGGCCTGAAGGCGTTCGTGGTCGGGTTTGCTTATAGCCTGCCGGTTATCATCATCTCTTCTTGCAGCAACGTACTGCCCATCATCGCACAGGAAATGCGTGGCGACATGTACGATGTCATGGTGACCGTGTCAACGATAGCCTCCATCTGTTTTGGGTGTTTCACTTTCCTGTATAGCATCTTCCTGGGGCTTACCTTGCCTGCCGCTTATGCCCAGGTGGCTGTAACCGGCGAAATTGGCGCGGGCTTCCGCTTCGGTGAGGTCTTCGGGCTGGTCAAGGCCGCCATCGGCGCATACGTGCTGGTTCTGATTGGCAGCATTGTTGCTGGTTTAATTGCTTCGCTCGGCGTAATTGCCTGTGTCATCGGTGTTTTCTTCACCGCCGCGCTGGCCTACGCCATCATGGGCCACTTCTACGGTCAGGCCTACAACACGGCTAAAGCCGCGCTGCCCGCCTAATTAATCCTACTAAAAGAAAGCAACGGCCCGAAAGGTTCTCATAGCCTTTCGGGCTTTTTTATTTCTCCAACAACCCAAGGGCAATTTGGATAATGCCCTGCACCGAGGGCAGGATGTCGTCTTCGAGAGATTTGGCGTTGGCGATGGGCAGGTCGCGCGCGCCCAGGCGGCGGATGCGGACTCCGCTCGGGCCGTGCTCGGCGCTGCGAGCGGCCACTTCCGCACCCCAGCCGAGGGTCTGCGCGCCTTCTTCAAGAGTCAGCAAATGCCCGGTTCGGGAAAGCGAGCCGAAGAGCGGGTCGAGTTCAAAGGGGCTGAGTTGGCTGAACAGGACGATTTCGCTGAAAATCTCATACTCGTACATCAGTTCGCGGGCGGCTTCGCGGGCCAGTTCGAAGTTGTAGCCGTAGGTGGCGATGGTGAGATGCGATACTTCGATATTCGATATTCGAAGTGTGAAGGCAGGGTATGGGCCTTCCGTTTTGGTGACTTCCCAATCGATTAAGTCTTTTTCTTCGAGCAGCGGGCGAGTGTAGAGCAGTTTGTGCTCGACGAAGAGCACCGGGTCGTCATCGGCGATGGCTGCCAGCAGCAGGTCGGCAGGGTTGCCAAGGCTGTTGGGGGCGACCGCTTTCAGGCCGGGCGCGCCGAGCAGGTGTTTTTCAAGCGACTTGGAGTGGGTCGGGCCGTAACCGCGCCGCCCGCCCATCGGCAGTCGTAGAACGAGCGGGACGCGCACCTGGTCGTTATACATCCAGCGGAATTTGGCGGCGTGGTTAATCAACTGGTCAGCCATCAGGGTAACGAAATCACCAAACATGACTTCGGCCACCGGGCGCAATCCGCGCAGGGCCATGCCGTTGCAGACGCCCATGATGGCCGCTTCGGAGATGGGCGTGGTCAGGACGCGCTCCGGGAAGCGGGTCGAAAGTCCACGCGTGATTTTGAACGCGCCCCCGTACGGGTCGAGAATGTCTTCACCGAGGACGTAAACGCGCGGGTCGGATTCGAGGGCGGTGTGGAGGGCGGAGTTGAGCGACTCCAAAACTGTTGTCCGGTTGTTCGGTCTTCCGGTGTTCCGGTTTTCCGGTTTTTCGGTTGGTATTGAAACTGGAGGACCGGATAACTGGAGAACCGGAAAACCATCTTCCCCGGCGCGGGTGAAGGCGTCGTCGATAATCAAGTCGATTTCGGCTTCGAGGGCGGCGCGGGCAGCGGAGTCGATTCGCGGGGCGTGGATAGTCAGCGGGTCGTGTTCGGCGCGGATTTTGGCGATTTCCGCCG
>JAWOIR010000153.1:0-3714 GCA_046484545.1 Anaerolineales bacterium | reverse complement strand
TTCCAGGTCCAGACCGTGAATTTGCGAGATGCCCAGTTCGTCGGTATATACCTGCTTTTGGCGCGAACAATCGCCGCAACAGATTTCAGCGACCGAATGCAGTCCGGGAGCCAGCCTGCGCAGGATGGTTGCCCGCTGGGCGATGGTTTGGCGGTTGGTGCGCGCAAAGGATTGCCGCGAAAAGTCTGGGGTGCGGTAGTTGGCTTTCATGCGATCAATGTTAGCATACTTGTCAGCGGGTAATGATCAGACGGATAATGCTCGCCCGGCGCAGATGTATCGACAGCCGCATCCAGCACGGTGAAGTGCTGGGAGACCAGAATCCAGTCAATTGGGGTGGGTGGAGTGGCGCGGCCAAAATCGTGGAAGGTGGCTTCGGCTGGGCCGGACGGGTGGATTTGGCGGTAGGCGTCCACGAGCGGGCCGGTCAGTCCGCTGAGGGTAAGCGGGAGAGTAAGTCATTTGGCAATGGATTGATACAAACGCCCAAAAAATCCAATATAATCCAGCAATTCTACTAATGAACTTCAGTTCATACTCGCCAGAATGACGCTGCTCCGTCATGGCTACACTCAATATGAACAGCTTCAGGCAAGTTTTGGCAAAAAGATTTCAAGCTCAGAAAGTACTGTGACTTTTGCGCTTCGGAATCCAACCTTTTTTGTCCCAAATTTAAAGTCGCTTTCGCTCAAACCACGCCCAGGCGCGCTACAACGAGATGATTGCCGAGGGCAAAACCGACCGGGAGGCGCGCAAACAAGTTGCCCGCGAACTGGGCCACCAGCGCACCAGTGTGACGTATTCCTACATTCCAAAGGGGTAGCCATCGGCGAAAAGTGCTGCCTGGTGCAGGTGCAACTGATGGAGATTGGCTCGAAGCTGAAGGATGAAGATTCTGAAAAGTGAGCAAATCGATAAAAATACAGCCCGGCAAAGTAGCCGGGCTGTTCCAGTTTAGGCCTTGACAAGTTTCATTATTTTGCCAGCCTGCTTGCCCAGTCCGAGGCGCGTTCAAGTTCGCCGTCTTTGAGCGGCCCCTGCTCGCCGATGACGTAGAAGCCTTCTCCCGGCGCGGCCAGCCTACCGCCCTTTTTTTCGAGCGCTTTGGCAATTGTCCTGGCGGCGTAACCGCCCTTGTCCACAACAAATCGAAAGACTTTGGAATCGATGGTTTCCAAGTCGATGCGTGTGTCGAAGGCGGCTACGCATGCACCTATCAGGTGGTCTTTGGACAGGTCTTTGAGCAATTTACTGATGCCCTCTGTCGGTCTGAATTTTCGGGTTGGGGAGCCAACCACCAGCAGGTCGAGCCCGCGCAGTTGACCCGCCTCCGCCTGGCTGACGGGAACAGCCTGCGTTCCAAGCGCCGCTGCAATGGACTGGGCAACTTTTTCGGTGTTGCCAAAAACTGAGTCGTAGATGACGAGTGTTTTCATTAAGTCTCGCTTTCTTTCGTAATTTTGAACAGATAGCGCGCCATGAGCAGACACCTATCAACGAAACTACGATGTGATTTATTCGGTTTCAAACCACCCAAACCGCAACCAAAATCCCCAGGCTGATAAGCAGGCCAATCCCGCCCTGGTCGGGCAGTTCGTGGAATTTGCCGTTCCAAAAGAGCAGGTAGGTGGCGATGGACAAAACCGCCGCGCCTGCACTGATGGTTTGCCGCCAATCCTGCCCCAGGAAAAGCCCCAGAGCGCCGGCAAAAAAGCCGAGGGCGGTCAATGCCAGGAAAACGGCGGCCAGGCGGCGGGTCGTTTCGTCACCCACGAGCCGGGAGAAGGCCCAGGCCCCATCCGGCCAGGTCAGGCCGGGGCGCAGTTCGAAAAAATGCAGGGCGTGTCCGGCATAAAGCAGGTGTACCAGCGCGTGCAGAATGAAAAAGATTCCCAAAATAATCGTCATATTCACAGTCCCTTGATGATTCTTGCGGCCCCAGAAACCGCCGCCAGAACCGGCAGGCTAATGTCGAAGACGAGAAACAGCAAGCCACCCGCTGACAACATGGCCGGGCCGAAGAAATGTCCCAGCAGCCAACTGCCCGGCAGCCAGAGCGTCATCAAGACCAGCGGCCAGGGCCAGAGCACGGCCAGGAACGCCAAGCGAGGGCGTGAAGACGAACGTCCCAGGTCGCGACTGGCGATCGCCGCCACTACCCCGATAAAGACCGGCACGAACCCGCCGCCGACCAACAGCAGCAAGATGGACAGGATGCCGAGTATCCAGTTACCGTAGCGGCGTGGAACAAAGAACAGCGACCAAAGCATAAGCGTTGCTCCCATGACAACGGCGGCAATCCCGGTGACAAGCAGGTTGGGAATCAGTGTCATGGCCGGGAAGCAGGCGTGCCAGACCATCTCCGACTGGCAGGGCGGGCCAATAGCATTGAACATCAGGCCAGCGGGGGCGCGGCTGCCCTGCAAAATCTCAAAAATGCCGTGCTGGATGGCGATCAGTCCGGCGTACAGGCCGAGGAAGGAAGTGGTGACTCGAAGCGGGTTTTTCATAGCGCTGATTTCAAAAAAATGATGACCAATCCAAAACCAAGCGTCAAAATCACCGGCGCAACACAGTGGATGGTCAACATCAGGGCATAATCCAGTTTCCCGGCGCTCATCAAGGCTCCGCTGGTGAACAAGGCAATCACGCACAAGGCCAAAAGAAGCAACAATACAGCCAACAGCCCATCGAAAGTATGGAGCATTTTGTAGAACTGCATCCCGGCCAAAACAACCGCGCCCAGGGCAATCAACTTATGAACATTGAACAAGAAGCCGTTATAGGGCTTGCCGGCATGGCTTAGCCAGAAGCCAAAGACCAGGGTCAGCGCGAACAAAATGCCGGGGATTATAAACTTTGAGAATGCTTCCATGTTATTTCCTCGTAAATTTCCACAAAACCCGGGCCACCAGCAAATGCCAGAGCATCCAGAACAATCCGGCAGCGGCCAGGAGCAGGTAGACCGGCGCGATGGGTGTCAGGGGGAAGACCAGGCAATAGGCCAGATCGCATCCGCTGGCCAGCAAGCCGAGAGTGGCTGTCTCGCGATGAGAGGGCAGCAGCACAAGCGAAAACAGCAGTCCGGCCAGGGCAACCAGCAGTAAACCGACCAGCGCACACGTGCCAGGAATGGCCGCCAGCGGGTCGCTGCCTGCCAGGACGGCTTGGCCAGCAGCCAGTAGGTCGGCTCTTTGCGCTGCGGATGTCGCCGTGGCGTAGCGTTGGCTGAACGAGAACATGGTCAGTGATATGTTCGAAGCAAGGTTGAGTGTGACGCCAACCAATCCGCTGGCGAGGGCGAGGGCTGTCGCGCTTTGGTTCACCTGCCAGAGCGCCGCGCCCAATGCCAGGAATATCACCCCGACCAGGGCGTAATTGAGCAGGTCAAAAAAGGCCAGCAGGGATAACCCGACGAAGGGATTGGCCTGCAAGAGCGCATACCAGTCCGCGACGGTGGTCGGGATGCTTTCGACGCCGGTGAACAAGGACACTTCCGCGCCGATATTGCGGCGGAAGAGCAGGGCGGCCAATAGAGCGGCGACTGCGCCGACGCGATAAAGCGGCTTCCAGGTTTCAGCCTGGTTCATGCTGTCCCCTCCGTTTTACTGCGCAAAAGTTTCTTCCAGCGCCGCTGACGGTGACGATAAAACAGGTGGGCAAAGGCCCAGATAAACCCGGTCAGCAGCCCGGCCTGGATTTCGATTTCATCGG
>JAWOIR010000113.1:0-3143 GCA_046484545.1 Anaerolineales bacterium | reverse complement strand
GTGATTCTTGAGAGCAAGTGTTTTGCTTCAGGGATGGCCCGCGGATTCATGCTGAATTCGTCCAAGCCAAAACCAAGCAGAATCGGGATTGCTTTTGTCATACCAGCCAGTTCGCCGCACATGCCTACCCACTTCCCTTTTGAATGGCCGGCTTCAATGGTTTGCTTAATCAGGCGAAGGACAGAAGGATGCAGCGGTTGATACAACCCTGAAACTTTTGCATTGCCGCGGTCTACAGCCATTGTGTACTGGGTCAAATCGTTGGTGCCGATACTGAAAAAATCTGATGCTTCAGCAAGAATATCGACCAACATGGCAGCGGCGGGTGTTTCCACCATAATCCCAACCGGGACATTCTCTGAAAATTCAAGACTGTCTCGTT
The DNA here is from genome assembly GCA_046484545.1 of Anaerolineales bacterium. Classification (GTDB taxonomy): domain Bacteria; phylum Chloroflexota; class Anaerolineae; order Anaerolineales; family Villigracilaceae; genus UBA8950. Next base: position 2,761 of record JAWOIR010000113.1, on the reverse strand, counting down.
GCAAATCGCGCTTGACCGTTTCGACAATTTCGCGCGCGCGCCGCAGTTCGTCCAAATCCGAAATCATGGGAAACATGATGCGTGCCTGATGTCCAACAGCGGCGCGTAAAATCGCGCGTATCTGGGACTTGAACAGTTCTGGCTCATCCAGGCAAATGCGAATCGCGCGCCAGCCCAGGAAGGGATTCATTTCTTCTGGGAAGGGTAAGTAAGATGGCGGTTTGTCTCCGCCAATGTCGAGCGTGCGAACGATTACCGGGCGCCCGGACATCACCTCGAATATTTCACGATAGATTCGATATTGCTTCTCTTCGCCGGGCGGCTGGGTATCCTCAAGATAAAGAAATTCCGTGCGGAGCAAGCCAATGCCTTCAGCGCCATGCTCCATCGCGGTCCGCGCAGAGGAGACTTCCCCAATATTGGCTGCAACTTCAACACGCCGACCATTGGCTGTCACTGCCTGTTTTTCTGCTGCGTTTTTCAACACCAACAGTTTGGACTCTCGTTGTGCTTGAATTTTTCTATAACGTGCAATGGTTTCCGGCCCTGGTTCGAGAATCATCTCTCCTGTGTCCCCATCCATCACAAGGGATAGCCCATCGGAAACATTCTCTAGCAAATCACTGCCCATCCCCACAATTGCCGGCAGTCCAAGCGTGCGAGCCAGAATTGCACTGTGCGAGGTCAAGCCGCCCTGAGCAGTGATGAAACCAAGCGTCAGCGCTGGGTCGAGGCTGGCAGTATCAGAAGGCGTCAGGTCATCGGCAACAACGATGGATGGTTGTGTGATTGCACTAAGCGCCGTATCCGGCAGCCCAAGCAAAATGCGGAGTATGCGGCGGCCCACATCTTTTACGTCCAATGCGCGAGCGGCAAAGAGTTCATCACTCATGCTCGCCAACAAACCCGCGAGTTCTTCTGTCGCCCTGACCACCGCCTGCTCTGCGGTTAGACCGCCTGTGACCAGTTCACGAATCTTTCCTTCAAGCGCAGGGTCGGATAGCATTTCTTGATGGGCTTCAAATATCAAGGCATCTTCTTTGCCAGCCCGTTTTTCAACTGCGGCAAACAAATGCTGCAATTCAACACGGGCTTGGTTCCTTGCCGTCTCGAAACGAGCTATTTCCTCATTGATTGTGCAGGCAGGGCAGTCGGGAATAGTCAATTTGGTTGGAATATAGCAAAAGACAGAACCGATAGCGATACCAGCACTTGCTGGAATACCCCTAAAGTTTTTTTGTGCCATAAATACTCACTATAAACTTAATCTTCACCGAAATTTGTCTCGATGAGTGCACTGAGCGCGTCAAGAGCAGGCTGCGCGTCTGCGCCATCCGTCTGGATTACCACCTCGTGGTCTTGCATGACACCCAACGTTAATACCATAATGATGCTTTTTGCGTCCACGAACGCACCATTTGTCGTCAGGTTCTTTACTTTGATTTGAGAAGAGAATTTTGCCGCCGTCTGAACAAACAGCGATGCGGGACGGGCATGCAAACCTGATTTGTGTTTTACTTGTAGCGTTATTTCAGCCATAACAATTCACTTACTCCTTTGTGTAATTCTCTTTAGAATTTTTGACGCGCCCCAGGCACGGATAAATGGCCTGCTAAAACAAAAGCAGGCTCGGTGATTCAAAACCTGACACCAGGTCTGAAAGGAAATGCGCCGCAACGACACCATCAATGACCCGATGGTCAGCAGAAAGAGTCAGGGAAACCATCGGGCGAACTTCAACGCAATCTTGAGCGTCCACAACCACCGGCTTGCGCACCGTACTTCCTACCGCAAGGATGGCGCTCTCAGGGGGATTAATAACTGCACGGAATTGATGGATGCCAAACATGCCCAGGTTGGAAATCGTAAAGGTACCACCCTGGACATCATCAAGTTTCAATTTATTGTCACGCGCTCTTTCAGCAAGACCGAGTAATTGCGCATTGACTTCGCTGACTCCCAGATGATTAGCACCCTTAATTACAGGAACAACGAGCCCCTGGGGTACGGCTGTGGCAACGCCAATGTTTACATCCTTCCAAAGGGAAATCGAATCTCCATTAAACGATGAGTTGATATAAGGATTTTTAGCCAGGGCCCAGGCGACAATTTTGATGATTAAGGCGGTTACTGTGATACGCGATTGTCCTGATTTCTCGGCTTTCTCATTGAAGCGTTTTCGCGTGTTTTCTATCGCCGTCATATCCACTTCCACTGTCAAGGCGATATGCGGAGACTCCTGAAAACTTTGCTGCAATCGTTCAGCGATTGTCCTGCGGATACTGGTCAGCGGTATTATTTCGGCTTCACGTCCATTGATCGGTGTGGTGGATGACGGAACTGAATTGACTGCTGCGAGAATGTCAGCGGCCTGAACGCGTCCGCGTGGGCCGGTACCGGCAACCGTTTCGAGAGAAATAGCGTGCTCCTGCGCAACTCTCCGGGCAGCGGGTGTCGCTGGAACCGAGACACGTTTTGAATTATCCTGTGATTCGATAAACCGTTCCACATCATCACGGGTAATCCTGTCGCCTGATGCAGGAACTTTGGATAAATCAACCCCTTTTTGTTTCGCCATACGCATTGCAACGGGGCTGGCATTCACGGAAGCAGTTGGAACATCGGTGCCGAGTGGAGAATCAGGGGGTGTAAATTCAATCTTTGCAGGCTCCGGGGCCAAATCCAGTTGAGGAAGCTCGGCAAGCGTTTCCCCTTCTTTGAGTATGTACGCAATCACTTGCGTTACGGGAACGACATCCCC
>JAWOIR010000012.1:0-5557 GCA_046484545.1 Anaerolineales bacterium | reverse complement strand
CGGGAATTCCTGAAGAGCCAGAGGCGCAAAAGAAAGATGGGAGAACTAGCTTTTCTTTACACGCACAAAGCGGCGTTTGCCGACCTGCAAGACGCCAGGGTGAGGAAGTTCGGCGTCGCCTTTTTCGAGCACCTCCCCATCGAGTTTGACGCCTTTCTGGTCGAACATGCGCCGCCCTTCGGATTTGCTGGCGACCAAACCGGCGGCAATCAACACGTCGAGCACGGTCTGGCCGGGTTGGGGGCTGTACTCGGGCATGTCGGTTGGGATTTGTCCCTGCTGGAACTGGCGCACGAAGGCCTCCTGGGCCTGGGTCGCAGCGTCTTCACTGTAGTAAGTGGCCGTGATTTCGTGGGCCAGGCGCATTTTTGCGTCGCGGGGGTGCAGCGCGCCGCTTTTCAGTTCACTTTCAAACGCATGGACTTCAGCGGGCAGCCAGCGGGTGACGAGTTTGGCAAACTGCGGCATGGCGTCATCCGGCACGGACATGACCTTGCCGTACATGTCTTCGGGGGTCGAGTTGAGCGGGATGTGATTGCCGAGCGATTTGCTCATCTTGACGACGCCGTCAGTGCCAGGCAGGATGGCCATAATGATGCCGATGTTGGGTTTTGCGCCCATCGCGCTCATCACTTTGCGCCCGGCGGTGATGATGTTGAAAAGCTGGTCAGTGCCGCCGACCTGCACGTCGGTTTCGAGGGCGTGGGCGTCGTAGCCCTGCATGATGGCATAGAAAAATTCGTGCAGATAGACACCATCACCCTCGTCGAAACGTTTGCGGAAGGCTTCACGGGTCAGGAATTGCTGGATGGTGAAGTTGGAGCCAAGTTGGATGAGCTGGGCGAAGGTCAGGCCGGAAAGCCATTCGTGGTTGTAGCGGATGATGGTTTTCTCACGGTCGAGCACGCGAAAAGCCTGCTCAGCGTAAGAGCGGGCGTTTTCCATGACCTCGTCATGAGTCAGCAGCGGACGCAGTTTATCTTTGTCGGAGGGGTCGCCGATTAAGGAGGTATAGGTTCCGATGACGAAGGTGACTTCGTGGCCGAGTTCCTGGAACTGGCGCAGTTTGCGCATGGTGACGGTGTGGCCGATATGCAAGTCGGCGGTGCGCGGGTCGTAGCCGCAATAGACCTTGAGCGGTCGGCCCTGTTTTTCGGTCTCGGTCAGGCGCTCGCGCAGTTCGTTTTCCATCTGGCGGGTGAGATTTTCATCGCCATATTCGGTTCCCTGCATAAGGATTTCGACTTGTTGGTTGATGTTCATGGTGCCTCCTGATTTTTATACAATCAAAAACGCGCCTACTGTGTTCCGGCAGGCGCGTCCTGTCCTCACAGCGTGTGGCTTATTGATATAGGCGAGAATAATAAGTGTACTGGTCGGTTTTGTGTTTCGTGGTTAGTTCGCAGGCAGTCAAAATTTCCTTCAAAATTTCATGTCCCTGAGCAAAGCCGACCTTGGTGCGATGCTCGCCTTTGAATTGCAACTCACCGAGGGTGTTGAATCTGAAGTATGCCCCCCGTTCGCCAAACACCTGGATTTGCTCGCCCCAACGGGCAGGAACGATGCGGACTTCTTCGATGTCTAACCAGGACAATTGAACCCGGCGCAGGCCATTTCCAAAAGAAAGGCCATCCGCGTCCAGGCGCAGCTCGGTGCTGCGATCCATCCAATTGCCCAGCGAAATGCTCAGGGCCGAAAAGAGCAGAAAGATGACGAAAATCCATGAGAATACTGGCACAACGCCCTGCTGATGCAATAACAATAATCCCAGCGCAAAGCCGGCAAGCAAGGCAAAAAGCCAGGCGTTGCGTTCACCCTCGCGCGGCAAGAGTTCGGGGCGGAAGATTTTTTCCTGGGAAGGCATAGACTACATTATACCAAAGCAGATTGGCGTAAATTGTTTTTTTGCCCCCAACCAAACGCAAGATAAATCTTGCGCTACAACAAAGCCAACTAAGGCAAATTGGCGTATTTCAGCAACCCCTGTCGCCGGGTAAAGACCATCATGGCACTGGCGCTGGCAATCGCGCGCACCACCGCAGGGTCCATTTCCATTAGAAAGTCGTCAGCAGAAATTTCCCCGCTAAACATCACTTCAGCACGTTGCATATAATGCTCAATTTTTTCAGGAGAAAGACTTTTATAGAGGAAAAGCGAAAGCGGAGAGTTCTTCATATCAAAACTGGTCTCACTGGAGCGTCCCGATTCAAGCAGTTTATAAATAACGGAAGAATAGTCAATCCAAGGCGCATCATCCACATCCGGCAGGAAATATTCCAGCCGCTTGATGCTGACCCCTTCGCGCGGAACATCGCCCATAAAGAGCGAAACAGGCGCATCGCCGCCGGTTGCAATTGCCAGGGCTTCCAGGACAGTCATCGAAAGGATTTTTAGTTTCAGGTATTCGCGCGCCACTTCGATATTGGTGTGGGAATAACGCAGCATCTGCTGGTATTCCATATCAGAGGGGACACCGCGATACTGGTTGAAAACCGATTGCGGGTCAAGATTTTGGAAAAAGACCGCCATCTTTTGCAGGGCCTGGCGGTAAGTGCCGATGGAGTAGACATCCGGCAAGCGCAGGGCCGCATTACTTTCGGGAAGCAACTTCCAGGTGTTATCCAGAAAACGGCCGGGGTCTGATTCGGCAAAATTTTCGATGTCCTTGTTGCCAAACGTGACCGCAATCCGCAGCGTATCAATCAGCTCGTCTTCGTTTAACGCAATCCCATACCGGGATGCAAGTTCGGGCAAACGACGTTCCATGACATCGAAATAAGTCTCCCCATCCTGTGTGCGCCCGCGGAAAGGAATGGTCGCCTCGATGCACAAATTCATGCGCAAGATGTCTTTTGGGCTGAGCAGGTCGCCCAACTGACGATTCAGCACCAACGCGCTCAAGAATTCGTTTAGCACCGCCATCGAAATCAATTCCTGGCCGGAGCGCAACCCGAACACGTCCAGGGTCAGGTGAGCCAGGCGGTCCTCCTCCGGGATAGTATCACTAACGCGGAAATTGCCGTTTTCATGGGCAATATAGGGCGAAATCAACTCCCAGATATGGGGGGCAAAGCCCATATCGACCTGATAATAGACAATATCATGATAAAGCGAAGCCAGAATGCTGACCGGCTCATTCGTATCGGCAAAGGCAAAGACATGCTCCAAGGTATGAAAATGACGCGCCTGGGCAGTCATCCCGCGATGAATAGTGACGGCCAGAATCTCCAGTCTTTCAAGCGAGACTTCCACGTCCATACGCTTGAAGGATTGCTCAAAAATCGAGATGAGTTTCTGGACGTTGCCAACCTGCATAATTCACCAAGCCAAAATTGAGAGAGAAACAGTCTACATTTTGTACCAGTATATATGGATTAGACAATTAATACAAGGATTCAAAGGCCTCGCCTGCGGTCTGGAAATCGAAAACGAAACCCAGGTTGACCAATCGCTGCGGGATGGCATATTGTCCGGTCAGCAACAGGTCGCTCATTTCGCCCAGCGCGAGCCGCATGGCGAAAGCCGGGGCTGGCAGCCAATACGGACGATGCAGCGCAGTTGCCAGGGCGCGGTTGAAGTCCGCGTTGGAGATTGGGTTGGGCGCACACAGGTTAAAAGCCCCCCGCGCGCGCTCATTTTCCATCAGGAAACGTATTGCCCGCACCTGGTCATGGATGTGAATCCACGAAATCCCCTGCTTGCCAGACCCGGTTGGGCCGCCCGCAAACAAGCGCACCGGCAGGGCCATCTGCGGCAAGACACCGCCATCGCGGGACAGCACCAATCCCGTGCGCAGGACGACCCGCCGCACCCCCATCGTATCAACAATACGGGTGGCGGTCTCCCAGTTGATTGCCACCGTAGAGAGAAAATCGCTCCCGGCGGGCGACTCTTCCGTGACAGCAGACTCATCGCATGGCCCGTAATACCCTATCCCCGATGCCTGGAGCAAGACGGACGGACGCGGGGAGGCTTTCTCGAAAGCCTGGGAGAGCACGCGGCCTGCTCCCACGCGGCTCTCCAAAATCTCCTTTTTGCGCGCATGCGACCAGGGCCACTGCCCCACCGTCGAGCCAGCCAGGTTGACCACCGCATCCATTTGAACAAAAATTCCCAGCCATTCGCGATAGACCGTGCGACCATTCCAGGCCAGGACATGAACACCCTGCGGCGCGCGCGTTTTGGCCGGGTTGCGCGAAAGCCACCAGACCTCATGCCCGTCATCAAGCAGGGAACGAGTCAGCGCGGTTCCAATCAGCCCACTTCCGCCTGTTATCATCACCTTCATTGTCAACCTCCAATTGGCTCTTTAGGAATTCCCGCGATAAGTTTTCGTATTTTGGTGTGTAAGCGTACTACAAAAGCGCGCGCTCACGCCCCAAAATACGGCCTTCTTTACGGTAAATGTCAGAGAATCCAACCTGATAACCAAAATTTTTGGCCCGGTAAAATTAAAAACCCCGATGTCGCATCGGGGTAAAATCCGGCAGTCTGCCAATCGAGCTTCGCGATATGACTACACGCCAAAACCAGATGTTGCCCCTACCTCGTTCCTGCTTATACGAAAATATCAGACACGAGTAACGTAGTCACCAGAGCGGGTATCGACACGAATGGTGTCACCCTCTTTGACGAAGTTGGGAACCTGGACCACGATACCGGTCTCAACTTTGACTTTTTTAGTGACGCCGGTGGCAGTATCACCGCGCACGGCTACTTCAGCAGTCACAACTTTCAGGTCAACGGTCAGGGGGACTTCGATATCAATTGGCTCGTTTTTGTAGAAGGTCAGTTTGCATTCCGTGCCTTCCTTCAAGTAACCGGCCAAATCGCCGACAACACTTTCTGCGATGGCGGGCTGGTCATAAGTTTCATTGTCCATGAAGTGGAAGTAATCGCCGTCACTGTACAGAAACTGGACATTGTGGAAATCCAGGCTGGCCTGGGGAACTCGTTCGCCCGACTGGAAGGTTTTTTCAATGTTGGAGCCAGTTTTCAGGTTGCGCGCCTTGACGCGAATGGTGGCGTTGCCGCGCCCCGGTTTGTGGTGGTTGTATTCGAGCACTTTAAACAGATGTCCATCCAGTTCAAAGGTGACTCCCTTGCGAAGGTCATTTACATCAATCATACTTGCGTCCTTTTTTGGTTTTCTGAATTAACTTATGAATTATAGCGTAACCCGCCGATTTCGAGAATAGTGGGATGAAAAGTTCTCTGCTATTTGCTAAAGAAGACCGTAATTTGGGGTGTCAGCGCGCGCGTTTGCGCGCGCTGACACCCCAAATTACGGGGACTTATCACCCTGACTGTCTTATCTGTGCGGCCGCTGCGCGGCCTTGTGAAGCAAAACGCGGAGAAGTACTCTCCGCGTTTTGTCTCACAAGGCCGCTTTTTTAGTTATCCAGCGCGCCTTGGTTGACCCACTCGATAATCAACTGGATATGCTCTTCAGGCAGTTTGGGGGCGCGGCGCGGCATTTCGCCGCTGACGACCTGGATGGCCAGTTCACTGTTATCGGCATCACCAGGAATGAGCATTGCGCCGTTGCGCGAACCGC
>JAWOIR010000401.1:0-8754 GCA_046484545.1 Anaerolineales bacterium | reverse complement strand
CATTAACCTGCTCCCCGCTTGTTTCAAATCGTTCCGGAGAAAATGCGGTCAGGGAGATGGCTGTTTTTTGTCCCAGGACCAGCTTGTCATACTGGACATCGTCGTAAAAGACGAAAAGGTCGGCGCGCTGGATTTGGTGAAAAAATCCCCGCCAGGGGATGTAAGATGGTTGTAAGATGACACACTTCATTGGCTTAGCCTCGGCTGGCAACAAGCATACCGGCAATAATCAAAATCATGCCGATAATTTTGGGTGGTGTAATCGCCTCGCGAAACAGCAGGGCGCTCAAAGCCAACACCAGCACATAAGATAGCGTGGTGAAAGGATATGCGTGACTCAGGTCTAGAGTGCGCAAGGCCAGCCACCAGAATAAGGAAGCCAGGAAAGCCGAAGCATAACTGGCGATAATCCAGGGATTGAGCGCCACGCGCGCCATGAACCAAAAACGCTCCATCAGCCCTTCGGGCATGGCTTGAATGACTCCGGCCTGCCATTTGAAAACCACCTGACCGAAGACGGTGAGTAAAATCATGATGAGGATGTAAATGTATGCGATGGCACACCTACCTGTAAACGCCCTTAGACTGCGCTGGAAACCGCTCCGCTCAGGACTGAGAGTCTTATGATAAACGAACCAGAATCGTCCAATCGTACAGGTTGTAATCGTGTAGAAGAGCAACGTTGCGCGAGAAGTTGCGCTTGCAGTAATCAAAGAAAAAGAGCGAGTCGCCGTAGTACAAGTCGGGGCGCATACGGTCAGCATCGGAGTAGGATGTGAGCATGTTAAAGGAAAAACCTTTTTTACTCAAGTTCGCAAGATTTTGCAAACTCTCAAGAATGAACGACTTCCAGTCTTCCGGGTCGGCATCAAACTTCATATTAAAGACGCCGCAGGCTATGGTGTAATCTGCGGTAATGAGGTCAGATTCTAGCGTGGTATAGTTCCAATTTACATGGGCAGGTTTTTGCAAGCGAGCATGTTTAATCATTGCTTCGGAAATATCGAAGCCCTGATAATCAAATTGGTAGCCTTTTTGGAGCATGTATTCTGCCATGGCACCATAGCCACAGCCGTAATCAATCAGTGAGAACAACTCGTTATTTTTAGGAAGAATTTTAAGTACCTGATCGAAACGAACCTGTTGCGCTTCCGGAGAGTTATAATCTGCGCCTTGAGGGTTTGGGCCAAGTCGTTCCACTTTTTCATCAAAAAATTTTTCAACATCTTTGAGTAAGTCCTTATTTTTCACTGGTTTTCTCCGATTGATAGATTTGGCGAACAATGGTATAGGGGCGGTTTTTGGTCTCGGTGAAGATGACTGACAGGTAAATCGCAATCACGCCCAGGCTGAAGATGGTCAGGCCGCCCAGGAACCAAATGGAAAGCGCGATGGTGGTAAATCCGCTGGGAGGCATACCAATAAAAAGATAAACATAGGCAATATATAGAAAATATAGAAATGATAGTGTCAGGATGATTACGCCCAGCCCGGAAATATAAAGGAGGGGCTTATTACTGAAAGCGGTCACCGCCCGAATGGTCAGCGCAATTTTGCGGCGCAGGTTGTAAGTGGTGCCGGGTTTGCTATGCTTATGCACGGTGAGGGGAACCTGCTCGAATCCGGCAAGAGTCCACAAGCCGCTGATGTCCAGTTCGCTCTCGCGGTGTAGTAACAGGGCCTGCACATAGCGGCGAGACATTAATCGCGCCATGAGCAGGTTAGCCGGGATTTTGTGCGAGGAAAGCGCATTGAAGGCGCGGTAGTACAGGTCGCCGCTGATGCGCTCGAAAAAACCGCCCTTTCGCTTATCCTGCACACCATAAATGACATCTGCCTTGGGATTTTCCTGCAACTCAGCCCAGAAGGGCAGCAGCAGTTCGGGTTCTTCTTCCAGGTCGACATCAATCAGGAAGACCCAGTCCCCCTCAGCGTAGGCCAGGCCGGTCATGGCGGCTTTGTGATGACCAAAGTTGCGTGAAAGGTCAACCACCCTGACGCGCGAGTCGGCATTCGCCAGGTGGATGGCTATTTCTAGCACGTCGTCGGGCGAGCCGTCGTTGACCAGCACGATTTCAAAATCGTCTGTCAATTGGGAACAGGCGACACAGATGCGCTGATAGAATTGTTGCAGGTATGGGGCTGAATAGTAAAGCGTAGTAACAACAGATAATTTCATTCCCTGGCTCGACAGTTGTAGTTTGTTTGCGCGCGAATTGTATCATCTACCACTTGTGTTATGGTTCTCTGATATTCGCCTTGAAGAAGGGTGAATTTTAGGGTGTGAGCGCACTTACGCGCGCTCACACCCTAAAATTCGGGGACATACCACGGGAATTTGTGTTATTCCTTGAGCAAATGCCAGATTGCCAGTTCGCGGTCATGGAATAGGGTGACATCGTTTCCGGCGTTACGCAGCAGGGTTTCGAGAAAGTCGTGGGAGCGGTCGTAAGGGCTGACCAGCAATGCCGTGCGCGCTTCCTGGTTGATGCGCGAGTCTTTCATGTCCTGGTAAGCAAGCAGATAATTGCGAAGAACCGTATCGGTGTTGCGGCAGTCGGTAAAATCGACCAGATAGCGGTCAAGTCCATTTTGGTTCCCAAAGGTGTGGGCTTCGATGAAGTATTGAATGACGTGTAAACGGCTGATGATACCATTGGCTTTTAGAAGAACATATTTTCCGTCTTCTGAAATGGAAATGTGATGTGTCATGCGAGTACTCCAGGTTTTCCAACAATGACCCAGGCGATATAATCCTGGTTTTCTATTTGGGTTTTGGCCTGTTTCGGAAAAAGGGCGGCAATTTCATCCGGCGCGAGAAAGTGACTGCGCATAAAGGCCAGTTTTTCGGCCAAGGCAATTAATTTTACCGGAAAGGTGCGCACATCGGGTTCTTCTATCACCAAACGTCCGCCTGGTTTGAGAACACGGTATAACTCGCTCACGGTTTCGGCCTGGTGGATGACGTGGTGCAGGGCATCCACCATCAAGATGCGGTCGAAACTATCATCGGCAAAGGGCAGGTATTCAGATTGGGCATTAAGCGCCGAAAGGCCTTTGGCGCGGGCCTGGGCCAGCATTCCGGCTGATACATCGGCGACCAGGACATCGTCCAGGTAGGGGCGCAGGGCCGAGGCCACCCGTCCGGTTCCGCCGCCGGCATCAAGCAGAAGTCCGTCACAGGGAAGGGACAGCACATCCAGCATCCTTTCGAGGCGGGAAAAAGGGAGGGCGCGGTCGTAAAAGGGGGCAATCCAGTCAAAATGATGATTCATGGCTCGCTGGTATCCCCGACAGTGACCAAGGGGCGCAACCTGTCGAGCGTTACCGGGCCAATGCCGGCCACTTTGAGCAAATCATCTACAATCTGAAATTGGCCATTCTCCTCACGATAATCGATGATGCGCTGGGCAGTCGTTGGGCCAATTCCGGGCAAGGTTTGCAAAAGGGTTAAATCAGCAGTGTTGACATTGACCAGTTCGCCCTCGAACGGCGTGGGAGTCAGGAAAAGGCCGCCGGAGCCGATGACAAAGGCCGGGGTGGGTAATTCACCAGTGCCGGGGATTTCCAGCCTTTGGCCGTCTTCGAGCCGCCGGGCGACGTTTACTTCAGAAACGGTGGCATTTTCCGAGAAGCCTCCTGCGGCCTGGATAGCATCAACGACACGGCTATCAGGGGCCAGGGAATAAACACCGGGACGCTGCACTGCCCCCAGCACATAAACGACAATCGGCTGGGGCGAAACAGTGGGAAGGAGTTCAATCGGTTGCCCGGCAGGCGCGCGCGCAGTGAGAAAAACAATGATGGCAACCAAAAGGCCAAGCAGGGTTCCGATAAAAACATCCAAAATTCGTTTCATTTTCCTTCTCTCCCGGCTTCCAGAGCCATTACCAGCATCCGGCTTTTTGAAAAAAAGAGAAAAAAGTTTACAAAGCGACTAAGACGGCGATAATAAGATGGCATTTGGTTCAAATTCAAAGCGCGAAAACCGAATTTTTCATAGAATTTGCTTAACTCTGAGCGACAGGTCAGGTAAACTGGGCGGTCAGGTTCATCGGCCAGCAAACGCTCGATGATGAGACTGGCAACGCCTTGTTCGCGATAGGGTTCACGAATGGCTATCGAAGCCAACTCCAACATACCTTCAGCATGCGGTTTTATTTGTCCACAACCGGCAAATTCGCCCTGGGGAGTTTCCGCAATAATAAAACGCCGCCAATTTAGCCCGGTGGGATTGAGACGCGATTCGCGGATAAGTTGACGAATGACAGGAAAATCCGCTTCGAGCGCGGGGCGCAGAGAGAAATCAGCCAAAAAAACCTCCGGCAAGCAGGACAACCAGGGTGAAAATATACCAGTGAATCAGGAATGGGTACAGGAAGGAACGTGTACGCCAGGCGACCCAACCAAAAGCGAAACCGCCAAAGATGGTTGAGAGCGTTTCAATTTCCGGTTTGCCGATGTGCACCAGGGCAAAGGGAAAGGCTTGCAGCCACATGGCTTCGGGGCCAAACTTACGCGCATAGCCGAATAAAATCCAGCCGCGAAAGAGAAATTCCCAGCCAATTAGTTCGAGCATGGTGTAGAGCGGCAATGGAATTGGTCCATCAATGAACGGAGCGTAGTAAGTTTGCATCGATTCGTCGCCGCGCAGGAGCAGCCACAGGATGAGGGTCATAACCGCCGATGCGCCAACGGTGATGAGCAACCCGGCTCTCCAGTCTCCCAGCCTAAATCCGTATTCGGCCGGCGATTCGCGAAAAACCAGGACAATTACCAGCAGAGGAATGACCAGGTAGAGCAATACTCGGTCGTAGGCTTTGTATGGGGTCAGGCGGTGGTAATAGTCCACCATCAAAAGCAGGGTCGAAAGGATGGTGATGGTGACAATTTTCCAGTCAAAGCGAGGCAAGATGGCGGTTTGTTGCATAGCGTGACTATATCATAATTCTCTGGATTGAAAAAATAAAAAATCGGGATTCTGATGAATGTAATTTATGATATATTTGACATATCTGATTTATTTTTATTGAGGCTCCTTGCGAGTTTCCGTAGTAAGTTTCCGTATTTTGGGGTGTGAGCGCGCTCGTTTGCAGCGCGCTCACACCCCAAAATACGGCCTTCTTTACGGCAAATATCTAGGGAACCTTTATTGAATTATTCAGCGCATGAAAAATTCTGATGTCACTCTTTAATACTTCCGCCGAACCCGCAAAACGTGTTTCACAAGGCCAATTAGAGGCCTTGCTTTCTATTTACTACCAAGACTCGTTAACGGGCATGGTTCGCCTTACTCCCGCGTCAGAAGACAAAGGAGAATTTTTTGTATTGCTTTACCTTGACGGCGACCTGTTTCGCATGTATCAACACCTTCCCAAAGGATATGTGCGCCACGATACGCAACAATGGATGTCCGTCCTGCCTCAAACAGAATTGAACTTGCAATCATTTCAATTCCCATCACGATTCCTGCGGCCCTTGCAAATCATTTTCGAGACGACCAAAACAGGCGAGGTAAAAACAGTCTCAACACCATCGGTCATCAATATGATTCACAAACTGGAAGGAAACCCCAACCCCATCCTGGCACATTTCCACTGGCCGAGTGCGGATGGATTTGCTTTTGTGCCCGGTAATAACCTGGCCTCGCGCAACTTATCGTTCTGGTCTCCTCATCATACATCCGGTATTCCAAGTTTTGCGCGCTGGCCTGAATCAGAATGCAGGCTGACCCTATTTGAAACCGAAAAAGAAAATACCGCGTGGTATGAAAATTGTCTGACCCTGGGATTGGATTATCTGTATGAACAAATTTTCAAACGTTACGATGAACTGGTTGGGGCCAGCATGGTTACACGGCTTGAAGACCAACTGAACTCAGTGGCGCGTACGCAACGTTGGAAAATTTCTTTTACAAATCGAGTGCTTGATGACTCTCACTTCTTCCCCTCGCTCAGTGACATGAGAATTGCCTATCGCACTTTATTGATGTCGGGGCAACGACACATCTCCTCAGTTGTAGGTGAAAAGTTATTCGAAGAATCTGCGCGGGCTGGTTTTGTTAGCCTATCCTCTGTGTTACAAAAAACACTTACACAAGACAATATTTTCACCTATCGGGTTTAATCCACATGAATACGATGACAAAAAGACCACGTTATCTCGTCTCGGCATTCGCTCTCGGGGCATTATTGCTGGTTGGAATGTATGTCTACCTATACCAGTTTTCACCCTTGCCCATAGAACAGAATGAGCTGGCATTAAACCTGATTAGCCTGGTTGCGCCGCTCTCCAGCGCAATTTGCGCGACTCTCGTATTTCGCACATTTTCGCCCCAGGATAAACCCCGACGGGTTTGGAAATACCTGGCCATTTTTATCTGGTTGTGGACTATCGCCGAGTTCATTTGGGCCGGGTACTTAATCCAAATAGGTGATGTGCCTTTGCCCTCGGGAGCAGATGTTTTTTGGCTGGCTGGATTTGTCTTCCTGACTATTGCCTTGAGAAAACAATATGAAAATGTTACCCAGCAACAGGTCGACTTATGGAAAATCGCACTTATTTGGGCGGGTGTGTTTATACTAACCCTGATTGTGCTTTTACTGGTTGGCAGTCCATTAGTGTTTGAAAATTATCTGGAATACTTTTACGCTGTAGCAGATTTCACAGCCGGGCTGGTTGCGATTCGCATTTTCCTGGCTTTTCGCGGCGGCCTAATGTCACGCCCGTGGATTGGCTTATTCGTCTTGGGCTTGTCTGACTCAGTGTATGCCTGGTTGATTGCCACAGACATGTACGCCACGTCATTTGCAGAAGGAAACCTGCTCAGCCTGTTTGCAGATACAACCTACATGGCCGCCTACCTGATATTGGCAATTGGTTTTTATGCCACTTACCTGGTGCTCAAACACGGACCCGACAGTTTTATCTCCCCATCAACCTCCCCCAAACCACAAGATTAAAAACCGGTAATACCAAAACCAAGGTTCTCTGATGTTTGCCATGATAAGTTCCCAAAGAGCCAAAACCAAAAGGTGACTGCAAATCCAGCAGTCACCTTTTGGTTTCCATATACGCCTTTTATCGGAATAAACTTCCAGCTGCAAAAAGGGCTGCATACACCAAAGACAATTGGGCGGTATAAGCCAGGGCAACATTCAACGCAGCCCCTTCGGTTTTTTGTAGTAAACGATACAGTGACCAGGCCTGGGGAAGCGAAATCCAGGTCAAGAGTATCCAATACGACAGCAATCCAGAAAGCGCCAACAGCAGGGGGACAAGATATGCGCCAAGCAGGCAGATTAAATACTCAAGTTGCATGGCCCGGCGGCCAAGCAAAACGGCCAGGGTGCGCTTGTTCGCCGCCGCATCTGTGGGGATATCGCGCAGATTATTGACCACCAGGATATTGACAATCAGCAAACCAATCGGGATGGATGCCAGCCAGACAAGCAGGGTGACCTCCCCTGCCTGGACAAAGTATGTCCCGGCAACAGCGACCAGACCAAAGAAAATGAAGACAAAAATGTCACCCAGAGCGTGATAGCCATACGGAAAAGGGCCGCCAGTGTAGGCCAGGGCCGCCAGAATGGCCGCAATGCCCACAGCCAACACCGGCCAGCCTTTGTCAAGATAAAGCACCAGCCCAAGCAGGGCTGAAAGCCCAAAGACCAACCCCATGCCAAAACGCATTTCAAGCGGGCTAAGCCAACCCTGAGCGGTTACACGCAAAGGGCCGAGTCGAGCCGGGGTGTCGGTGCCGCGTTCGTGATCAAACAGGTCGTTGGCAAAGTTGGCGCCGATTTGCAAGAGCATGGCAATAAAAAAGGCAGCAGCAGCATTGATGGCGTCAAACTGGCCGTCACGCAAGGCCAGTCCGGTTCCGATGAGTACCGGTGCGGCGGCGGCTGGCAGGGTGCGCGGACGAGCAGCCAGTACCCAGGCTGAGAATTTGGTCGGGGGTTGCCGATTCACAAATCTACCTGCCCAGGAAGCGCGGATACCAGTACCAGAGCAAATCGGCGGTGGGCTTGCCTCGCACCGAACTGGATTTATCGGTCAACGTGACAGGCGGATAGTAACCGCGTGAGACGAACCCGCTCACCCAGTCACGTTGTTCGACTGCCGTCAACATGGCCTGATATAAATCAGCCTGGCCTTTCAGGTCAATGGCGACAGATGGAATATCAGGGTTGGTTGGGTTTAACATCTTCCAGTCAATGCACGCACCGCCAGCCTGCACACAGCCCAATGCCGCGCCCCGTGCCGAGGGGTAATCAATGGCAATGACAACCGGCTTGCGCGCGGCAGTCAGGAAGGGGAGCAATTCTTCATCCATGCGGCGGCTGGCTTCTGCGGTCATGGCATCCAGGGTTTGGCCGTTGCCCGCCAGGGGAGCCGACCAGAGCAGATAAAAGGCGTCGAACTGGTCGATAAAAGCCGGGGCTGGGTCCAGTGTGTTGCGGTAGGGATGCGCCCAGAGCAGTTGGCCGTTGAAGCGCGAGCGCACTTCGGTTATCAGGCTTCGCCAGCGCGTCTCGGCGTCAGCGGGGACCCCCGACGTCTGGCCGTTAATCAACACGCCGCCGGGCAACGCCGGGCCAACGTTGTCACCGCCCAAAATCAAGACCTGCGCTCCAGTTTGGGCAGCCAGGTCGGCATGATACAGGGCAAAGGCGCGGTAGCGCGTGAACCAATCGTCCCACCAGGCGGAGGTGCGCGGCGCTGCCAGCCAGAAATCAGGACCCTCGGGCT
>JAWOIR010000382.1:0-13882 GCA_046484545.1 Anaerolineales bacterium | reverse complement strand
GGTGGCCTTACTGGATTTTCCCCGGTCAAAAGCTGATAATTCCCAACGCGCCCTGGGGTACGGTCCCTGCTGGCCGGGTTTGCCAGGTTCAATTTGACATTACTGCGCCTACGCCTGTTACCCCGACCGCGACTGTTTCCGGTCCATCGCCAACCGTTTCAGCGGCCACGGCAACGCCCACCCCAACCCAGATAGCTTCTTCTTGTCGAACTTACCATATTGTGCGCTCTGGTGAAACGCTCTATCGAATCGGAATTAGCTACGGTGTTTCTTATCAAGAAATTGCGCGTGTCAACCAGATTGCCAATCCGCGTTTGATTTATGTTGGCCAGCGTTTGTGCATTCCGTAAAATAGTGAGGCTGTATCGCATGAAGTGTCGATTTTTTCGCCAGCTGTTGTTTGTTGCGGGCATCCTTGCTTTGCTGACCGCCTGTGCAGCTCAGCCTGCTGGACCGACCGGGCCTGGTCTGGCATTGATTGCAGATGCCGATTCTGTTCCAGTTGGTCAATCCTTTCGGGTGTCTTTGCAAGCTGAAAACATTGGCGGTTTGATTGCGGCTGAGGCACACCTGTCTTTTGACCCGAAAACCCTTGAAGTTGTTGCTGTGCAGGAAGGCGACTTTGTCAGGCCTGATTTTGTCGTCCAGAATGCTTTCGACAACGCGGCGGGAACAGTTGATTATGCCGTTGCCCAAATCAATCGTCCGGCAGCGGAGGGGAGCGGGGTGTTGTTGACGGTCGAGTTTCGCGCCAAGGCTGCCGGCACAACCTATATTCGCTTTCGCTCGATTCCGGCAGTTCCAACTGGAGCCTTGTTGGCCGATTCAGATGGGAATGCTATTTCGATTGTTTTGGATGAAGCGATTGTGAAAATAGCGCCATAATAAGCTGGTATGCCCCAGTCCAAGAGAGAAACGGTGGCCGGGATATCCCGGCCACCGTTTTTTGTTAATTATGATTTTTTGTCTCAACCCGACTGGCGATATAGATTCCGGTCAGGATGATCAGGCCGCCACCAATCTCGAGCGCGGAGGGGGTTTCAGCCAGGACGAGCAGGGCCAGGATGGTGGAGCCGATGGGTTCGCCGAGCAGCATCACCGCGACGAGGGAGGCAGGTACATAGCGCAAGGCCCAGTTCAGGGTCGAGTGGCCGAGCAGTTGCGGAATCAGGGCCAATAACAGCAGCCAGAGATAGGTTAGCGGGGGGTATCCAAACGGGGACTGGCCGGCCCCGGCCATGATGATGAGCAGGAAAATCGCTGCAATGCCATAGACGACGGAAATATACGGCACAAGCGACATTTCTTCGCGTAGTTTACGGCCAATCATCAGGTATCCTGCCGCCATCCATGCGCCGACCAGGGCCAGGAAGTTGCCCAGAAAGGCTGAGCCGCGCGTAAATTCAGACAGCGGCGGGCAGGAGAGCGCCCCGTCCCAGGCGCAGGCCTCGCTCAGGCCAACGATTGTCCCGCCGACCAGGGCAAGGGACAGGCCAACCATGGTGGCGCGGGTTGGGGTTTCGCGCAGGAAGAGCGGCGAAAAGATGGCAACCCATAGCGGTGTGGTGGTGACCAGCACCACCGAACTGGCAACCGTTGTGAATTCGAGCGAGGAAATCCAGGCGGCGAAGTGCAGGGCCAGGAAGAAGCCGGAGAGCAGGCCCAGGCCGAGGGCGCGGCGCGTCAGGGCTCGGAGCTCGTCGCGATGACGGAACCAAGCAATCGGAGCGAGAATCGCGCTCGCCAGGGTCAGGCGAAAGGCAGCGATGACCAGCGAGGGGGCGTCCTGCTGGGCATAACGGATAAAAATTGCAGCGGTGGAAACGGCCAGTATCCCGCCTGCGATGGCAAGGTAGAGAAAGGCTGGGCCGGGTCGGGTTTGCTCCAAAGTACCTCCGATGGTGATTTGCTATCACCCTTTTTGACGACTGAAATCGTCCGATTTGCCAATTGACCGAGAGTTGGCCCGGGGCTAGAATTAACGTGTAATATGTTATATCACCCCTAACGTATCGTCAACCCTGACGTCAACCCTGATAAAAAGGAGTATCCAATGGCTTTTGAATTACCCAAACTTCCGTATGCTTACGAGGCGCTCGAGCCTTTTATCGACGCCCAGACGATGACCCTGCACCACACCAAGCACCACCAGACCTACGTCACCAACCTGAACGGTGCGATTGAGAAGCATCCCGAACTGGCTTCCTGGTCGCTGGATGATTTGGTCGCCCGCCTGGCTGAAGTCCCTGAGGATGTGCGTGGTGTTGTCCGCAATCATGGCGGTGGCACGCTCAATCACAATATTTTCTGGGAAGTGATGGCCCCCAATGCTGGTGGTGAGCCGGCCGGCGCGCTGGCCAAGGCGATTGAAGCAGACTTTGGTGGCTTCGCCAATTTCAAGGCCGAATTCGAGAAGGCCGCCATCGGACGTTTTGGCTCCGGCTGGGCCTGGCTTGCCAAACAGGGTGGCAAACTCGTTGTGGTCTCGACCGCCAACCAGGACAACCCGCTGACTGACGGCCTGACCCCACTGATGGGAATCGATGTTTGGGAGCACGCTTACTACCTGAAATACCAGAACCGCCGCCCCGAATATGTTTCCAACTGGTGGAACGTGGTCAACTGGGATGAAGTTGCCCGCCGTTTTGGATAGTCTCATCAAAATTTAACAGCCGCGCCTGAACATGGTGCGGCTGTGTGTTGTTGGGGAAAATCACCCTTGAAAGCGGTGAAACCCTATTGCAGCCCATAATCAGGGCGGATATAATGAATTTATCTTATTTCGCCAAAAGATTAAGGAGAAAATGTTATGACTCATGTGATTACCAGTCTGTGTTTGCGCGATTCTGGTTGTGTTGAAGTTTGCCCGGTGGAATGTATCGTGCCTGGCAAGCCGCTTGAAGAGTGGCCGCTGTTCTACATCGATCCGGATACCTGTATCGATTGCGGCGCATGCGTGCCGGAATGTCCTTACGAGGCCATCTTTACCGAAGATGAAGTTCCTTCGGCTTATACGGCCAAGGGCGGCGAGTTCATCAATAAGATTGGGCTGACCGGTCATTACGAAGGCACCAATCATCACGGTGAAGAGGTGGTGCTTGAGACCGTCAAGCAGTTGGAAGCCGGTGAAGTGCTCGATTTTACCGAGGACACTCAGGTCAATGCAGATTACTTCACCAGCGGTCCCGGCTACAGCGCCAACGACTAAGTCCCTTTTTGATAGAAACAAGAAACCCGCCTGAAACGGCGGGTTTTATTTTACTTTGCCAACGCCTCCACACCTGAGACAATATCCAATAATTCGCTGGTGATTTGTCCCTGGCGCTGGCCGTGGTATTCGGTGTTCAGTTCGGCCAGCCGCTCTTCGATGTTTTTCTCGGCGGCTTGCATGGTCATCAGGCGGCTGGCGTTTTCGCTGGTCAGCGATTCGGCGTAAGCACGGTAGAGTTGCGAGAACAGGTATTGACCAATCAGGGCCGAGAGCAGTTTGGGGCGTTCCATGCTGTAGGTCGGCAGGCTGCGCGAGGTGGGAGTCTCTACCGGGGGACCGCTGCGGAAAATGTTCACATCCACTGGTATGAGTTGGGCACGCACCGGCAAATAAGCCGCCCCGGAGGTCGGGCGGTTGTAGTACAGCATGACCTTGCGGATGGATTCGCGCGCCATCTGTGATTCGATTTTCAGCAGCAGCGATTGCACCGCCGGGTTGATGCCGTCCACCGAACTGGGGACGGGCAAGAGTTCCGCGAAGGGGCTGTCGACCTCCTGCAAACGGCCTGCGGCGCGAATCCCGACCACGAACTGGGTGCGGCGGGCTTCGCCCAGGTCGCGCAGGGCAAACGAGACGATGTTCTCGTTGAACTGTCCGCACATGCCCTGGTCGGTGCCAAAGATGACCGCCAGAGTGCCGCTCTTTTTCCCGCGTGAAATGAAGGGGTCTTCGTGCAGCGACTCTTCATCTTGCGGGGTGGTTACATCCTGCAACAGGATGCGCAAACCGTCCTTGACGGTCTGGTCGTAGACGCCAATCGCCTCGACCGAGCGCTCAAATTGGCGAATGCTGGCCGCCGAGAGGGCTTTCATGGTGCGCACGATGCCGTGCAGGTCGCGCGCGCTGTCGATGCGGCGGCGCAGGGTGTCGAGGGTTTCCATGCGTCAGGCTGCCTTTGCCTTTTGCTCCGAGTCGTCGTCTTTTGGATGCAGGGTTTTCAACGTCTCGCCAATCACATCTTCGAGGGCTTTCAGGTCTGTCTCTTCCAGTTTTTCGCCATCTTGGATGCGTTTGCACAGTTCGGGCAGGGATGCCGTGGTAGCGGCGCGGATTTTGGCCTCGGTCGCGCTGATTTCCGCCAGTTCCAGGTCGTCGAAATAGCCGCGCGTGACGGCCATGAAAACGGCAATCTGTTCGGCGACGGGCAAGGGTTCGTATTGCGGCTGTTTGAGCGTCTCGCGCACCCGTTCGCCGCGCGCGATGGTACGGCGGGTGTCTTCGTCTAGGCGGGTGCCGAAGCGGGCGAAAGTTTCCAGTTCCTCGAATTGGGCATACGAAAGGCCCAGGTCGCCGGCGACGGCGCGGTAGGCGGGCAGTTGGGTCTTGCCGCCCACGCGGGAGACGGATTTGCTCAGGTCAACTGCCGGCAGGATGCCCTTCTGGAAGAGTTCCGGTGAGAGATAGACTTGGCCGTCGGTAATCGAAATCAGGTTGGTCGGGATGTAGGCCGAAAGATTCTGGGCTTCGGTTTCTGCAATCGGCAGGGCGGTCAGCGAGCCGCCGCCCAATTCGGGGCGCAGGCGGGTGGAGCGTTCGAGCAGGCGCGAGTGGATATAGAAAATGTCGCCGGGGTAAGCCTCGCGTCCGGGCGGACGGCGCAGGAGCAGGGAGAGTTCGCGGTAGGACCAGGCGTGGCGGGTCAGGTCGTCGTACACGACCAGCACGTCACGTCCCTGTTCCATGAAATATTCGCCAATCGAAGTGGCGGCGTAGGGAGCAATGTATTGCAGGCCGGGCGTTTCCTCGGCGTTGGCGACCAAAAGCACCGAATAATCGAGCGCGTCGTGTTTTTCCAGGTCGGCCACGAACTGGGCGACTGCCGAATTGCGCTGCCCGATGGCGCAGTAGATACAGATGACATCCTGCCCGCGCTGGTTGATAATGGTATCGAGCGCGACCGCCGTTTTGCCGGTCTGCCGGTCGCCCAGGATGAGTTCACGCTGTCCGCGCCCAATCGGGACGAGGGCGTCGACGGCTTTGAGTCCGGTCTGGAGCGGGACGATGACCGGGGCGCGCTGCATGATGGGGGTTGCTTCCCGTTCGACAGGCCAGCGCGTCTCGAAGGCAATTGGCCCGCGCCCGTCGAGCGCCGCGCCAGTGGGGCTGAGAGTGCGCCCGAGCAGGCCTTCGCCGACTGGCACGTCCATCAGGCGTCCGGTGCGGCGGACTTCGCTGCCAGACTGGATGCGGTTGTCACGCCCCAGCAGGATGACGCCGACTTCGTCCAGGTCGAGGTTGAAGGCCATCCCCAGCGTTCCGCCCTCGAAGCGGACGAGTTCTTCCAGTTGGATGCCCGGCAATCCGCTGACGCGGGCGATGCCCTGGCCAATGTAGGTGACGTGACCGGTCTCCAGGCTGATAGGGTCGCTGGGCGCGCGCTCCAGGCTTTTCTCGAAGATGCTGGTGGCTTCGCCGAGCACTTGCTTGAAGGACATTTCAGGCATCAGTCCGCCTTGTTGCCTTGCAGTTGGCTGGTCAGGTCTTCTTCGATGACTTGCAGGTAGCGGTTCAGGTTCCAGGCCACCTGGTAGCCCTCGGCAGATTCAATCTCAATGCCTGCACCCAGTTCCGGCGAGGTTTCATAATTCAGGCTGACCTTGCGACCGAGGCTTTTTTGCACCGCTTTGGCAATCTGTTCGCGCATTTTGTCGGACAGGTCGAAAGCGCTGCGCACGGCTAGTCCATCGTCGGCGTTGAGTTTGTCCAGCGAGACGTCACCGTCCTCCAGCCGGGCGATAAAGCGGGTCAGCAGGCGTTCTTCGAGGGCACTGTCGGCCAGGTCGCGCAGGGCTTTTCCAGCGACGGCGTAGGATTGGCGAACGGTAAACTGTCGCAGTTCCGCAGCGAAGGCCTGTTGTTCCTGCTCAAGGGCCTTTTGCCAGGATTGCTTGGCGTTGTCCACATCCTGACGGGCTTGCTGCAAATTTTCCTTGCGCCAGGCGGCGACTTCTTCTTCTGCCTCGTGTTTTTTCTGCTCGGTGTGTTGGCGCAGTTCTTCGTTCAGGGATTCGTAGCGCGCGCGTTCTTCCTCGGCGTGGACTCGTTCCTGTTTGGCCGATTCAAGCCGTTCGGCAACTTTGCGTTCGCGTTCCTGCATGGCGTTCAGGATGGGGCGATACAGGAAGCGGCGCAGGAGCAGCAACAGGACGACGAAGTTGATGATTTGCGCAATGATGGTAAACCAATCTATCAGCACGGGTTAACCTCCTGCCGCAATCACATAATTCCAGAATGGATTCAGGAAAATCAAAATCATCGCCACCACGAAACAGTAAATGGCGGTCGATTCAATCATCGCCAGGCCGACGAACAGGGTGCGCGAAATGGTGTTGGCTTCGTCGGGCTGCTGGGCAATGGCCGCCAGGGCCTGCGAGACGGCGCGTCCCTGCCCGAGGGCCGGGCCGATGGAGCCGATGGCGATGGTGAGACCAGAAGAGATAATAGCGGCGATGCCAATCAGGGCGATCGAGTCGATGGATTCCATAAGTTTATTCTCCTTCTTCTTGTTCTTCTTCGTTATCCTGCCCAGAGTGGGCGCGGGTTGCGGATGCGATATAGACCATTGCCAGGATGGCAAAGATATAAGCCTGGATGATGCCGGTTAGCAGGCCGAGGGCTTGCATAATGACGGGAAAAAATAGCGGTACGATGGTCAGCAGGATAGCGGCAATCAGTCCACCGCTCATCATATTGCCGAACAAACGCACGGCCAGCGAGAGCGTTCGTGAGATTTCGCCGATGATATTGAAGGGCAGCATGATGGGTGTCGGCTGGAGGTATTGCTTGAGATAGCCGCCCATTCCCTGGGCGCGGATGCCGAAAATTGGCACAGCCAGGAAGACGCACAGGGCCAGGGCCGCGGTCGTTGAGAGTGAGCCGGTCGGTGGTTGGAATCCCGGCACAATTGCCAGCACGTTCGAGACGATGATAAACAGAAAGAGCGTGCCGATGAAGGCCAGGTACGGACGCGGGTTCTGCTGGCTGATTTCCTTAATTTGTCCCATCACGCCGTCAACGATGACTTCGAGCACATTCTGTCCGCGCGACATTTCGAGTGCGCCCTTGATGTTGCGCGTGACCAGCCACGAGCCAATGGTCAGGATTGCCATGACCAGCCAGGTAAACAGGATGGTGGCGTTGATTTTGAAGAAGCCTGATTCCCAGAGGATGATTGCATCAGGGCTGATTTCCATATCTTGGGGTGTTTCCTTTCTACAAAATTACAAGTCCTCCCGAAGGACGCCGGGACGGTGTGAGCGGAGGCCTGAGTGAAAACGAAGGGCCGCAGTCGAAGGACGGGTTGCTTATATAACAATTATTTCCTGAGTGAGTCGCCCTTCGATTGCACTCCTCGCTGTTGCTCGTCGTTCCGCTCAGGGCTGAAATACCTGATAAACACGAATCTCGTCACAAAAAACGACAGCATGGTGACCGCCAGGCGTTCGAGTTTTCCGTCTGAAATCAGGTAAAAGCCGCCGATGACAATCACCGTGCGCAGGATGAAACTGAGGATGAGGAAAATTCCCGGATTTTTCAGCGTGCGCATTTTGGTAATCGTCAGCCACAGGCCGCCGAAGTACAGGATGCCGAGAGCGATTCCGGCCAGGGCGGAGAGAACCAGCACAAGCGGAGTGCTATCCATCTTTGTCGTTCTTCTCTTTCTTATTATCAATCTGGCCGCTTTCGAACTGCACCCAGCGCCAGGCATTGTAGAGGCCAAAGGCCAGGCCGCCCATGAAGAGCATCAGCGTCCATGAGTACCGACCGGGCCAGGTGTTGTCAATCCAGATGCCGATGAACAGGCCAATCAGGGTCGGGACGACGACTGACCAGCCGACCATGCCAAACGTACCCAGACCGAACCAGACGCTGCGGTCTTTGTGCCGCCGGGCGCGGATTTTGCGGGATTCCTTGTCGCCCACGTCTGCCTGCCATTTGTCTTGCGGAAGTTTCGTCATTTCGTCATAACTCCATGAAACGGCGCACCAGGTCGGCTTCGAGTTTGTAGAGCGCATCGCGTGATTTGCGCTCGTATTCGCTGATGTTTTTGAAGCGTTCTTCAATCAGGCGTTTGAGTTCGCCCAATTCCTGCCCGATGACCGCGTTGCGGGTCGAGACCTGCACCTGGTCTCCGCGTTTGAGCAGGATGCCCTCGTCTACGGCGACGAATTCCTCGCGGCCATCGGCGCCGACGAAGGTCAGAATCCCAGGCGTGAGCGCAGTGACAAAGTCCACATGGCGCGGGAGCAGGCCGAAGGAGCCGTTCTCTGCTTCGGCAATAATCTTGCGGGCTTCGACATCCAGCAAAATATTTTCGGGCAAGAGCACGCGCAGGCGCATCATTCTTTTTGCTCGGCCTCCTCGACGCGCCCAATCATGTATAGTTTGCGCTCCGGCACCTCGGTGAATTCGTCGTTCAGGATGCGCTCACAGCCGTCAAGGGCTTCTTTAAGCGAGACGGTTTTGCCTGCCAGGCTGGTGAATTGCTCGGTGGTGTGGAAGGGCTGCGTCAGGAAGCGTTCGAGGCGGCGGGCGCGCGAGACCAGTTGACGGTCTTCAGGGGTCAGTTCCTCGAGGCCGAGCATGGCAATCAGGTCTTTCAGGTCTTCGTATTGTGCCAGGGTCTGGCGGATGTGCTGGGCGATGTCGTAATGCCGCTGGCCGACGATGTGCGGGGCGAGCATTTTTGAGCCGGATTGGAGCGGTTCAATGGCCGGATACAGGCCCTCGCTGGCGCGTTTGCGCGATAGCACAATCGAGGCCGAGAGATACGAGAAGACATGCACCGCCGCCGGGTCGGTGAAGTCGTCTGCCGGGACGTAGACGGCCTGGACGGAGGTAATCGCGCCGGAGCGGGTGTTGGCGATGCGTTCTTGCAATTCGGCCAGTTCGGTCGCCAGGGTTGGTTGGTAGCCCACTCGCGAGGGAATGTTGCCGAGCAGGCCGGAGACTTCAGTGCCAGCCTGAATGAAGCGGAAGATATTATCTATTAACAGCAGAACATCCTGGCGGGCGTCGTCGCGGAAATATTCGGCCATCGTCAGCGCGGCGTGGCCGACGCGGAAGCGCGCGCCGGGCGGTTCGTTCATCTGTCCGAAAATCATGACGGTGCGGTCGCGCACCCCGGCGTCTCCCATTTCGCGGTAAAGTTCTTCGCCCTCGCGCGAGCGCTCGCCGATGCCGCAGAACAGACTGACGCCTTCGTATTGGCCGACCAGGTTGTTGATGAGTTCGGTAATCAGGACGGTCTTGCCGACGCCCGCGCCGCCAAACAAACCGGCACGCCCGCCGCGTTCGAGCGGGGCCAGCACGTCGATGGCTTTGATGCCGGTTTCGAAGATTTCGGTTTGCGAGGATTGGTGAATCATGGCGACCGGCGGCTGGTGGATGGAACGCCAATCGCCGCCTTCTAGGGAGTCCCCGTCGTCGAGGGCTTCGCCGAAAACGTTCAACATGCGGCCCAGCACGCGCTCGCCAACCGGCACGCGGAAGGTTGCGCGGGTGTCACGGGCGTTCATGCCGCGATGCAGGCCGCTGGTGCGCGTCAGGGCTACGCCGCGTACCAGGTTTTGGCCGAGGTGGCTGATGACTTCAATTTCCGCCACCGGGTCGCTTTCTGTGACGAGGCGCGAGTAAATGTCGGGGAGAATGCGCGGGAAGTGTACGTCCACCACGCTGCCGCGCACCGAGCGAATTGTGCCAATGTTTTCTGTGGTCATAGAGAATATTGTACCTGATATTTCTATTAGTTCGCGTAAGGCCCGTGATAAGCCCCCGCATTTTGGCAAATATTAGAGAACCTCGCTATAAGGGCCAGAATATCAAAATCAGGGGAATTGATACTGCGACAACAATAATTTCCAAAACCAGGCCCATGTGCCAGTAATCGCCAAATTTATAGCCGCCCGGCCCCATCACGAGCGTGTTCGATTGGTGGCCTATGGGGGTCAGGAAAGCGCATGATGCACCAATTGCAAGCGATATCAAGAAGGCGTCGGAAGAAGCCCCGATTCCCTGGGCGACATTGATGGCAATGGGAGCCATAAGCACTACCGCGGCAGCATTGTTGACTATGTCCGACAAGAACATGGTGACGACCATAATTAGAACAAGCATAACGATGGGCGAGATGTTGTCAGCAACCAAGAGCATAGAATTTGCAACTAATTGAGCGCCACCTGTTGTTTCCAGGGCCTCGCCGACTGGTATCATGGCTCCCAAAAGGATGAGTATCGGCCAGTCCACACTTTCATACGCCTCTCGCAGTGATACGATTCTTGTTACAATCATGAAAACAACTGCCGCCAGAAAAGAAACTGGTGCGGAAACCCAACCCATTGCGGCTAGCAGTAAGGCAGTTGCAAAAATACCCAAAGCAGGAAGTATTTTTCGAGAACGCCCAATTTGTAAATCGCGCCCAGCCAAGGGTAAGCATCCCAGTGTTTCAACGACTTCTTTCATCCTATCCAGATGGCTTTGCAATAGCAATACATCGCCATTTCGGAAACGAACGTGGTTCAGACGTTTGCGGAAAACTTGTCCCTGCCTTGAAATCGCCAGCAGGTTAACAGCATAGTTTTCGCGCAGGTTGAGGCTTCGTGCCGTTCCCCCCAGCATTAACGAATTTTGCATAACAACTACCTCAACGACGGTCAACTCATCTGATTCAGATTCGGTTTCTGTTTCTGACCCAGGTTGGGTAATTTCCTCACCGCCAACCAGTTCCAGGCTTGCGGCTTCCACCAGTTTTTTTAGGTTTTCTGCATCGGCGCTGATAATCAGGATATCACCGATGCGCAACTTGTTTAATCCTGATGGATTCATGCGGCGTTCACTATCTCGAATCAGGCCAATGATGTTAATTTCTGCTTTGGCGAAGTCGTTAATTTCACTCAATCGCTTCCCAATGTAGCCTGACTTTTTGGGTACTCGCACTTCAGTAAGGTAATTCTCGATTTCAAACAAACCTTCAGATGCAGATTCGCTTTTGCGAACTGGAATCAATCTCCAACCGACCAGCACAATGAAAAAGATGCCAGCGAGCGCTACGCCAATACCCACGGGCGAAAAATCGAACATACCAAAAGGTTCTGCTCCTGTTTGCGCCCGATATGACGCAACAATGATGTTGGGAGGGGTGCCAATTAATGTAGTCATTCCTCCCAGCAGGGATGCAAATGCCAGCGGCATTAGCAACAAGGAGGTTGAAATCTTTTTGTTGTGTGCCAGCCTTATGACAACGGGCAATAAAAGCGCAAGGGCGCCCACGTTATTCATAAATGCTGAAAGGAACGCTACAATGGTGGTTAATGCTGCTAACTGGATAGTTACTCCGCCCCTTATTCGCTCAAGTTGATTTCCGATTAAATCCACAATGCCGGAATTTTGCAAGCCGCGGCTTAATACCAACACTGCCGCCACCGTAATAACTGCCGGGTTGCTAAAACCACTAAATGCCCGTTCAGCAGGAATGAGACCGAATAGTGTGACAATCAAAAGCGCTATCAGTGCCACAACATCATAACGCCAACGTCCGACAACAAACAAAATCAATGTTAAGACAAGGGTTGCAAAAATGATTGTTTGCTCAATTGTTATCATTTGAGGTGTCCAAATGGTGGTTTAATGGTTGAACTTGTTGAATATTGCCATATAACATTTGGGTTCTCTGACATTTTCCGTAAAGAAATCACGGGAATTCTCAAAGAGCCAGCATTTGCGAAACCTGGTTTGTTGGTACTGTGACATTGGTAGGATTATACTCATATGAACAAAGTTCTGCGTCGACAATTTGCTGGCGAATGCTAAAATCTTCTTGAAGGAGACTTTATGACCCCAGAAATCATTCTTGTACTCTCAATCCTGGCTGTCGCCATGCTGCTTTTCATCACCGGCATTTTCCGCATGGACATTACCGCCCTGATTGTTTTGCTGGTGTTAGGCTTTAGCGGGTTGGTCGATACCAGTCAGGCGCTGGCCGGGTTCGGCAACTCGGCTGTCATAACCGTCTTGGCAATGTATATCCTGTCAGCCGGGCTGACTCGCACGGGAATTGCCAATGTCATTGGGGTGCAGTTGTTGAAGTTCGCCCGCGAAAGCGAGGCGCGCTTGATTGCTACCCTGATGACAGTTACGGCCCTGCTCTCTTCGTTTATGAACAACGTCGGCGTGGCGGCCATGTTCCTGCCGATTACGCTCGAAATTGCGCGCCGCACCAAGCGTCCGCCCTCGCGCCTGCTCCTGCCGATGGCCTATGGCTCTTTGCTGGGCGGCTTAATCCTCTTGATTGGCACCTCAAGTAACCTGATTGTGCGCGACATCATGCGCGAGGCGGGCTATACCCCGATTGGAATTTTCGACTTTGCCCCCGGCGGACTGGTGATTTTGCTGTTCAGTACGCTTTATATGACCCTGATTGGCCGCCACTTCCTGCCGGTGCGCCAGACTCCCCAGGCACTCTCAGCGGACGACCCCGGCGATTCGCTCCAGTACGGGCTGGAGGAACGCCTGGCAATGCTCATCCTGCCGCCGGACAGTCCACTGATTGGCAAGACGCTCATCGAAAGCCGCATCGGGCGTGCGCTGGAATTGAACATCTTGAGCATTCAACGCAAAACTGGCCGCAGCCTGACGGCCGAACCGAATACCGTCCTGGAAGGCGGCGACCGCCTGCTGGTGCTCGGGCGTCTGGAACGCATTGACGAGGTCAGCCAGCGGCCCTTGTTCAGCATCGAAGAGGATACGCCAGCCATCGAACGGCTGCTGAGCGGCAACGTCGGTCTGGCGGAATTTTGCGTTGTGGATGATTCATCGTTTGTTTCCAAAACCCTGGCAGAGATTGGCTTTCGCCAACAGCATGAAGTCAATGTGCTGGCAATTCGCAAAGGCGAAATGGTTCGCCGCACTAATTTGCAGGATATCACCCTCAACCCGGGCGATTTACTGTTGGTGCAGGGGCCGGTTGAGAATATCGAGACCCTGCAAGCCTTACCCCACTATCGCCGCCTGGCCTTGCAGGATATTCCCATTTACCAACTCGACGACCGCCTGCTCTCAATTCGCATTCCCGAAAACTCTTCGCTGATTGGCCAAACCCTGGCCGAATCTCGCCTGGGTGCGGCTTATGGATTGGCCGTGCTATGGATTGCGCGCAGCGACCAGGACTGGCACCTGCCCAATCCGTCCATGCGCTTACAGGCTGGCGATTCGCTGGTCGTCGGCGGCAGGCCGTTGGATATTGAAGTCATCAAGGGCTTGCAGATGCTGCAGGTCGATCGTCATGTGGAGGTTGATTTGCAGGATTTGACCAGCGGCCCGGTGCAGGTGGTCGAGGTCATGCTCTCCCCGCAGACCACCCTGGCCGGCAAGAGCCTGCGTGAGATTCGCTTCCGCGAAAAATTTGGCGTATCGGTACTGGCTATCTGGCGCGGCGACCGCGCTTATCGCAGCCGGCTGGGCGATTTCCCCCTGCAATATGGCGACGCCTTGCTGTGTTACGGTGAGCAGGAGCGGTTAAAAAACCTGGCGAGCGAGCGCGATTTTGTCGTCCTTAAAATGGACATGCAGGAAACGCCGCGTGTCAACAAGGCTCCGCTGGCCGGGCTGATTATG